>WFYF01000324.1 GCA_015490255.1 Caldifarciminota bacterium | reverse complement strand
GTGTGACCCCGGGTCATATAGGCGATGCCGTGGGGCGACTCCTGATAGATTTCCCACTGCGGGTGATCCGGCCCGATGTGGCAGGCGTTGCAGGTTTCGGGCTTTCTGGCCTGTTCCAGGCTGAATTCATGGCGGAGGTGACACTTGCTGCAATCTCCAACAGACCCGTCCGGGGCGGGTTTTCCGATGTCGTGACATCCCTGACAGGCAAACCGCGTGATCTCCGGCCCCTCCATGGCAAAGAGCGCGTTCCGGGAGCGGTCGGGGTTGAAGCCTCCCTCGGGGATGGCCCGGTACATTTCAAGAAGGTCCGGAGGAAGGCCTTCGGCCCCTGCATAGGCGACATAGGCGGGCAGGGCATGACGGCTCTGATAGAATTCCCGGACCTCTTTGCTGTGGCACTTTTCGCACACGGCCGTGGTGGGAGCGGGAAGGACCCAGGTTCCCTCATGCTCCACAGCACCGGGGTATCCGGGTTTCACCTCGTGGCAGTTGCGACAGGTCACGCCCTCGGCCGCCTTGCGGCTGACCCCATACTGCTCCACGATGCCGGGGGTGGATTTCCGGTGACACCGGACACACGCGTCACGGCTGTTCGCCAGGACGTTGGGGGGACGGGATGCCTTTTCCGCCCTGTGTTCGGCAATCCCCCGTGTGCCGAAGCTGAGAATCAGCAGGCCTCCCAGCATGAGGATCACGCCGATCAGGCCACCCACCAGTGTGCGCATGGTTGTCCCCCTGTCAGGGTTCCCCGTGGGAAGACGTGTGGGACAGGGAAAGGGTAACCATGGCATAGACCCACCAGTGGGGTCCGTTTCCCCAGCGGGCCCTGCCCAGGGTTTCGGGGAGCATCACCGACGCCCCTGCCTGGATGCCCGCCTGCTGGATCCGGGTTTTCAGGGTGGCGTCAATCTCCGTCCCCCACGGTTCCAGTCCCTGATGGGCGAGGAAGCGGTGGACGTCCATCCGGAGGGTCAGAAGATCCCATCGCCGGGACAGGGTGAGATAGGCGTCCACCAGGCCTCTGCCGTCGGTGTCCCTCGGGATGTTCAGGAAGAAGTCCATGAACCCGTAGAACTTGTGGTTGGTGGGATAAAGGGTGTGGAAGACCTCGGAGACGTCCGTGGTGGATGTGTCGTCCCCGCTCAGCACGTCCACGGCGATTTTCCCCTGGCCCCAGGCGAAGGGTCGCTGGAGGGACAGGGTGACCATATAGGCGGAGATCTCCGTATCCCATCTCCCTCCCTGATAGGCGACTTCCATCTGGACCCGGGTTTGCCCGAGGGCGAACGTGCCCATCCCCCCACCCGTCAGGCGATATCCCGGCGAGTCCCCGGAGCGTTGTTCCAGGATGCTGAAAACCTGCAGGGGAGCGCGATGGACCCAGATCCCGGCCAGCCGGGTCTGGAAGGTGTCCGTGTCCCGAAGGATATAGCCAAAAAGGTCCACCCAGTTTTCCCGGCCATACCGGAACACGCCGCCGTCCATGCTTCTTCCCACGTTGTCCCATCCCACCGCCCCCAGCAACCGTTCGTTGGCATAACGGACTTCCATCCTCCCCAGCCGGATCCGCCAGGGGCGGGTCTGGCCGGAGATCTCCAGAAAACCCTGGTGGAGGTCCATCTGATCTGCGCTTCCGTCGGTGAGGGTGTTGAGCTCCTCTCCCATCCGCCGGGAGTCCTGGATCTGCAGCACCAGACGGGTGTGGGGCCGGGCCCAGGTCCATGTGATGCGGGTGCGCATGAGCACGAAGGGCCGCCTGATCCGGTAGTTCTCGCTTTCTCCCCGAACCCGGAGGGTTCCGGAAAACCCCTCAAGGGCCACGAGCAGGGACAGCCAGCCCAGAGCGCTCATGCCGACACCTCCGGTCCGTCGCCTTTCGGGGGCAGGGCACGGGCCTCTTCCCGGAGGAACGCTTCCAGCATTTCTGCACACACGGCGTGGAACGTGTCGGGGAGGGTTTCGCGCACCTTTTTGCTGAACAGGGGCACCCAGCGCACGAGGTCTTCTATGAGTTTCCGGTATCCCTCCGTGGCGATGTGCCGGCGCTCTTCATCCGGAGCCAGGGCGATCTTGGTTTTCATGAAGGCGGCAAATTCCAGCACCACCGGGAGGGCGTCCGGGTTTTCTCCGCCCCGGGGCTGGACGCCGAACACCCGATACAGCCCCTGGAGATCCGCAGCCACCTGCAGGGTATAGCTCACCCGGGAGAGGGGGATTTCCCCTTTCATGAGGGGCATATACAGCTCCTGCAACCGGTCCCGGTCCCGGGTCAGCCGATGGAGGAGTTCCCGGGCTTCCGGCCACACCTCCACCATCTCCCCCAGAAGGGCCTCCAGGGTGTCTGGCTCGGGATACCGGAAGGCGTGGCTGAAAAACCGGAAGCGGTCTGCCGCCAGGAGCAGGGATTCCTGTGAGGTCATGGAAGACCCTCCAGAATCAGAGGGACCCAGGGCGCATAGGCTTTCCGGGACCCCCGGTTGCCCTGGCTTCCGTTCCACACGGCGAAGCTCACGAAGCTCCGGCCACCGAAATTCGCGTTCTGCGCGTCCTCGCTCACCCGGGGAACCGCGATGATCACCTGCCATACCCGGCGTTTTTCGTTATAGACGCCCCATCCCCGGGCTTCCTGGATCTGCTGGGGGCTCAGGGTGCCGAACCCTTCGGCCGTGTATTCCCGAACAGGTTCCTCCCGGGAGAAGGAAACGTCAGGATTGTGGGCGGCATATCCCGGAATCCATTCAAACGCCCGCGGATCTTTGAACTCGGTGATGTCCGGAGGATAGGGGGGCACTTCCCGCCGCGGACCCCGGTAAGGGGCGTCCACGAACCAGTACTGGTCCACCCACATGTTGGGGAAGAGTTTCCGCTGACTGACATACCCCTTTTCCACGTCTTCCTGCCAGAGGGCTTTCCACTGGACGATGTGCACCCGCCCCCCGGGGTTGCCCATCATGAAGCTGGGGGGTGCGCCGTTGACCATGTCCACGGGGAACTGCACCGCCACCTGATCCGGAAACCCGTCCGGAAGAGTATACACGTCCCGGGTGTCGTCTTTCCACTCAAGAAGCAGCGCCACCCAGAGATCGTTGTAGAGAGCCCGCACCCGGATGGTTTTGACGGTTTGCTCCAGAAGGTGCGGGGGAACCACGGTCTGGGGAAGGAGGTTGATTTCCACGGACTTTGCCTGCTTCCACACTTTGTTCACCGGATCCCGGAACGGGATCTCCGGAACATACCGGGCCACGATCTCCTGGGCCCCCAGAAGACCGGGCAGGAGAAACAGAAGCCCTGCACGCATGATGCCCCTCCTCAGGTGATGTTCAGGCGATACACCCTGCGTTCCCTGTCAAAGAGCGGCCGGAAGTGAATGGGCTCTTCAAAGGGCACCCGGCAGACTTCGTTGCCCTCTTCGTCATATCCGTAGGCGTACCGGTCGTCCACCCGGAAGCGATGGACGATCTTCTCCGTGGCGCCGAACAGCAGCATGGCGCCGAGGAGTTTCCGGTCCTCCCGGGCCTTCTGATAGGTGGCGATGGCGTGCTCCACCGCGTCTTTTCCGCCGAACATCTGATAGAGGAACTTCCGGGGCACGTGGATGGGCGGGATATAATACACGTTGGGCTCCAGACCGAACTGGGGATAGAGGGGGAGGGCCACCTTCCGGATGAAGATGAGATAGTCCATGGGGTTTTCGGGGTCCGGGCGGTCCGGGCGGTTGATGAACCCTTGGAGGCGGATCTTGCCGATGCAGGTCTGGACGCACCGGGGCTGCTCTCCTCGCTCAATCAGCGGATAGCAGGCGATGCATTTCTCCGAGATCCGGGTGACGACGTTGAAGAAGACCTTTTTATAGGGACAGGCCTTCACGCATTCCCGGTAACCCCGGCACCGGGACTGGTCCACGAGCACGATGCCGTCTTCCGGACGCTTATAGATGGCCTGACGGGGGCAGGCGGCCAGGCATGCGGGATAGGTGCAGTGGTTGCAGATCCGGGCGAGATAGAACATCCAGACCTGGTGGATGCCGCTGAAAAAGGCCCCTTTCTCCACGATCCCGGCACACTCGTCTTCTCCGATGTTGGGATACATGTAGTCGTCGCTTTCGGGGAGATACCCCAGGGCTCGCTCGCTCATCCCGGCCGCCTCAAAGATGGTCTTGTGCTCGGCTTTGAGTTGTTTGCGCATTTTCAGAATGGTGAGGTCCCACTTGAGGGGATAGCTTCCGTAGGGTTTGGTTTCCACATTGTTCCAGAGCATATACTCCTGGCCGGGGCCGGAGGTCCAGGTGGTTTTGCAGGCCACGGTGCAGGTCTGGCACGCGATGCACTTGTTGATGTCAAACACCCAGGCCACCTGCCGCCTGGGCCGGCGTTCCTCATAGATGTAATCCATCTTGCGATCAAGCTGCCAGTTGTAAACTTTGGCCATGGGTCACCCTCCTTTAGCCGAGTTCCCCCTCCAGATATTTCCGGAAGTCCTCGTCCTCATAGGTGGGCCGAATGCCCTTCTGGACCGGCTCCCACACACCCTTTCCGTTCCGTCCTCCGGCCTCGGCCTTCTGGATCTTGACGAAGGCTTCCCGGGGTGCCCCCGTGGGACAGTGAATGTCCGGGGCGAAACCCTGGCCCACTTTCTGGCCGAAAAGCCCTTTGCGAACCAGGGAGTCCGTCATGTGGGTGGGTTTGATCCACCCCCGGGTGCAGCTCTGATGGGACCCGTGGCGGAAGAGGGAGACGTAACCGGTGCGGGGGTTCAGGGCAAGGCCCGTGGGATGTTTCTTCATGCCTTCCACCGTGCCGAAGGTGGCGGCATAGGCGTTGTGCCACATCCGGAGCACGCCCCGGGGTGTGCCGGGGTAATACCGGGCCCGGGCCATCAGCCGGGCCACTTCCAGCTTTTCCCTGTCGGCCTTCTGCCATCCGCGGAAGGGACGATCTTCCGGATCCGCGTCAATCCAGACATAGTCGCCGTCCTCAATGCCGAGTTCCCTGGCATCCAGGGGGTTGATGTCCACGAAAAGCTCCGTGACGTAGGGCATGCGCTTGTCTCGCCGATAGATGTCGCCATAGGGGCCGAAGAGCACGGCGATAAAGTCCGTATCCACCGCGGTGGTGTGGGCACCGTGCCGGAACTTGGGGGTGTGGAAGATGAAGCGAAACCGCCGGTCTTTCTTCTGGAGGGGGTGGCGGGTTTTCTTGAGCTCTTCCCAGGATTTCACCACGTTGCGTCCCTGACGGGTATAGGTGGAAAGGTCAGACGAAGAGGCGCCCCAGTCTTCCGGACGCTTGGGACGCAGGGCGGGATGAGGTTTGGCAAGGATCACGTTGGGCTCATAGAAGGTGGAGTCCACCGGCTCCCGATAGACGGGGAGATTCTCTCCGTGCTCCAGGAACTCGTCCTCGTCCCGATAGAACTCCAGCCGGCCGGTTTTCGTATACCAGGGGCGGTCCTCTTCGGTTTGTTCATAGCCCACCCACTTCGGAGAAGTCCGGCTCATCAGGAGAGCCGGGACCCCCTGTTTGGCCCGCTCCTCCAGCTCCAGAACGTCATAGCCTTTCAGGGCGTTGCTGTGGTCAAAGATCCGCTGGAGGTACACCTCGGCCTTACCCTCATACACGAACTTGAAATAGTCCCTGAAGCGCTCGTCGCCGGTTTCCTTCGCGAGCGCCCGGGCGATGCCGGCCAGCACTTCCAGGTCGCCGCGGGTGTTGAAAATCCTGGGCAGGGGAGAGCGGGGGAAGATCATGAGGAAGGGGTTGGTCACGGAAATGGTGGCGTCCACAGACTTGAACTCCGCCCAGGAATCCACGGCGAACACGATGTCTGCATATTCGCAGGAGGCGGTCCACCACCACTCCAGCACGCCGATGAACTCAATCCTGGGGAACACGTTCATCACGGTGTCATAGTGCCACTTGGCGTTGCCGATGAGGGAGTTGGAGTTGGAAACCAGGATACTCTTTGTGGGGGTGGGCAGGTGGGTTTTCCCGGTGACCACCTTTTTGCCAATTTTGAGATACTTGTCCCCTTCGTTGAAATAATGGGCCGATTCGGGCTGGAAATACCGCCTGACGGCGATGGGGCCTTTGGGGTCCAGCTGGATCTGGAAGGGGTTTTCCGCGATATACGTGGGCAGACCGTTGAACCAGGCGGCACGGTAATTCCCGGCATAGCTGCCCACGTTGGCGCCCACCCGGCCGATATTCCGGGTGAGGGCGGCGAGGAAGAAGATGGCGCGGTCCTTGTTGTCGTTGTTGAAGAACTGGTTGGGTCCCATGCCCACAGCGATGAGGGTCTGGCCGGCGTATCGGGCGAGATCACGGGCGATTTTATAGATGGCTTCTTTCGGCGCCCAGGTGAGCTCACTCACCGTGTCCGGGTCAAAGTTGTCCATCACATACTGTTTGAGGAGGTCAAACACGGGGCGGACTTCCACCTCTTCGCCGTTTGCAAGTTTCACCCGGAAGGACCCTTCCAGGGCCACGTGGGTGGGAGCCTTTTTCCCATACGCGTCCCGGGAGATCACCCGCGGCCGGTTTTCCCGGGTGTCCCACACCACATAGTCGCTCCACTCCCGGCGCATCTTCTCCGGGATGATGGGTTTGTGCTGTTCCGTCATGGGAGGGGCTTTTTCCCCGGGACGAAGCACCTGCACGCTTTCCAGATCTTTTGGTTTGTATCCGGGGTCCAGGTCCTCCGGTTTCAGGAACTTCAGGGTGTCCATCCGGACCAGCATGGGGAGATCCGTATAGCGTTTGATGTAGTCTTCGTCATAGCGTTTTTCCTTCAAAATCACGTGGGCAAACCCGAGGGCCAGGGCGGGATCGGTTCCGGGACGAATGACCAGCACGTGATCGGCCTTGTTGGCGGTGGAGGAATATTCGCAGGTGATGAGGGTGACCTGGGCTCCCTTGATCCGGGCTTCGGTGAGCCAGTGAACGTCGGGCATTTTGGTGGTCACCCAGTTCATCCCCCAGACGATGATGTTTTTCGTATGATCCACGCAGGCCAGGTCCCAGTCCACGGTCTGCTGGCCGGTGACCATGGGGTGTCCCGGCGGAAGGTCGGTGTGCCAGGAGTAATTGTCCCATCCCCGGGCGCCCCGGGCCTGATCCGGTCCGACCTTCCGGACGTGGGCATCCAGCAGGGCCATGCTGTTGGCCAGGCGGTACATGCCGAACACCCGGACAGCTCCGAGAGGAGGCATGCCGCCGCGGAATTTCAGCACCTGCGTGCCGGCGCCGCCGGTGGCCTCCACCATCAGAGGGTCGTAACCCTGGGCCAGCAGGCGTTTTTTGCCCTCTTCGCCGCTGTAGGTCTGGGCGATGTTTTTCAGGGTCCTGGCCGTAATCTCAAAAGCCTCTTCCCAGGTGATGGGGATGAAAGGCTCTTTGCCGCGCCCTTCAAAGTATTTCTTCGGGGGCCGGCCGTTCTCATCCCGGGGGAAACCTGCCCGCACCCATTCCAGAAAACCCTTCCGGATCACGGGATATTTCACACGGCGATCGGCATAGAACCTCCGGGGCAGGGCCAGCCCTTTCTGGCAGCACCGGGGCTCCCACCGGCGGGATGGACGATTGCCGTAAAGGTCTGTGGCCTCGTGATATTTAAACGTGGGCGCGATCCGGACAACGGTGCCGTGTTTGACCTGGGCGGTGAGCAGGCATTCGTGGGTGTCGTTGGGGGCGCACACGAAGGTATAGGCGTAGTCGTATTTCCACAGGTCCCGATAGACCTTTTCCCAGTCACGGTTGGGGTAGTGTGCCAGAGGGTTGTCGGTGCGGAAGGGCTCAAAGAGGGAGAAGGTCTCCCCGAAGAGAGGGCCGGCTCCCAGAGCCATGAGCCCCATCCCCATGCGCCGGAGAAGCGTTCTCCGGGTGAGATCCACCTGGTCCCGTCTCTCCTTCATGCCTTGCCTCCTGTTCGGTGCCCTCCGCCTGCAAAACCATTGCCAGCCCCCTTTTATTGGGATAAAAAGACCCTTATGTCTTTTATGGGAAAACCCCCCTCTGGCGAGTCCCGGATCTGGCATCGGTCCGGTGGGGTGCTCTTTCCCGTTCGGCCGGAAGGCTTTATGATGGGGCCATGCTCAACCTGGTGTTGCTGGTCAACGACGATGGGGTGGAGGCCGAGGGGCTGCGGGTGCTGGAAGAACTGGTACGACCGCTGGCCCGCAGGGTTGTGGTGGTAGCCCCGCGGGAAGAGCAGAGCTCCCGGAGTCACGCCATCACCCTGAGGCGGGCGCTGCGGGTGGAACGCCACGGTCCGGACCGGTTCAGCGTGACGGGAACACCGGCGGATGCGGTGCTGGTTGCCCTGTTTGGCCTCCTTTCGGAACGGCCGGACCTGGTGCTCTCTGGGGTGAATCACGGGCACAATCTGGGGGAGGACGTGTTTTATTCGGGAACGGTGGGGGCTGCCCGGGAGGCGGCCCTGTATGGCATTCCGGCTCTGGCCATTTCTCAGGGACCGCTGAACGGCACCTTCCCCTTTGACACTGCCCGGGAACTCCTCCGGGACTTCCTTCCCCGGCTGATGGCGTTCCCCCCCTTCCGTTTGCTCAACCTGAACATCCCCGGGGTCCCCCCGGAGGACCTCCGGGGGCTCCAGGTGGTGCGCCTGGGCAGCCGGGTGTATGAGGATCCGGTGGAACCGGTGGGGGAAAACCTCTTTCAGATCGGAGGCTCACCCCGATGGAGCCCGCGGGAGGGAACGGATCTCTGGGCCATTGAACAGGGCTATGCCAGTCTGACGCCCCTCACCCTGGACCTCACAGACCATGACGGACTTTCCCTCTTCCAGACCCTCCGCCTTTGACTTTGAAGCGGAGCGCCGGCGGATGGTGGAGCAGGACCTCCGGGCCCGGGGGATCCGGGACTCCCGGGTGCTGGAGGCCTTTCTGAAGGTCCCCCGCGAACGGTTTGTCCCGGCTCGGGAACGCGTCCATGCTTACGCGGACCGTCCCCTGCCCATCGGGTTCGGTCAGACCATCTCCCAGCCCTATATGGTGGCGGTGATGCTGGAAGCGCTGGAACTCTCCGGCCGGGAAAAGGTGCTGGAGATCGGCACGGGTTCGGGCTATCAGACCGCCCTGCTGGCTGAACTGGCCCGGGAAGTGTATACGGTGGACATCATCCCCGAACTTGTGGACCAGGCCCGGTGGGTCCTGAAGGACATGGGATACCGGAACATCCGTTTTCGGGTGGGCGATGGCGGGGAAGGGTGGCCGGAACACGCCCCCTTTGACCGGATCATCGTGAGTGCCGCCATGCCAGAAATCCCTTCTCCCCTGCTGGAACAGCTTGCCGATGGCGGAATCCTGGTGGGCCCGGTGGGGGATCTGATGGAGCAGGACCTGGTGCGCCTTCGCCGGCGCGGAGAAACGTTCAACCGGCAACCCCTCGGACGGTGCGCCTTCGTCCCCCTTCGGGGAAAGTGGGGATTTTAGAGGCCCGCCTCCCGGGCAGCCTTCAGGAGGGGGGCCGGCAGGCGGAATTCAATGTCTTCCACTTCGCCGTGGAGTTCCACCAGCTCTCCGCCCCCCAGATGGAGGAGTTTGGTCACGGCTTCCTGAACGATCTCCTCTGGTGTTGAGGCCCCGGCCGTGATCCCCACGGCCCGGACACCCGCGAGCCAGGCCGGGTCCACGTGGTGGATGTTTTCCACAAGATAGGCCCGGGCCCCGTGGCGCTCCGCCACCTCCCGGAGGCGGTTGGAGTTGGAGCTCTCTTTTGAGCCGAACACCAGCACCACATCCACCATCCGGCTCATCTTTTTGACCACATCCTGGCGGTTCTGGGTGGCATAGCAGATGTCCTCGGCATGGGGTTTCCGGAGGGCGGGGAAACGTCTGGCAAGCACCTCAATGATCTCCCGGGTTTCATCCACGGAAAGGGTGGTCTGGGTGAGGACCGCCACCTTCTCGGGGTTGGGCACCGTCACGGTCTCGGCATCCTCCCGGGTTTCAATCAGGATCATGTGGTCCGGGGCCACCCCCATGGTCCCCTCCACCTCCACATGTCCTGCATGGCCGATATACAGGATGGTGAAGCCCTCCCGGGCATAGCGCAGGGCCTCCAGGTGGACTTTGGTCACCAGCGGGCAGGTAGCGTCAATGATCTGGAGATTGCGCCGCCGGGCCGCCTCCCGCACAGCGGGGGACACACCGTGGGCGGAGAAAACCACCACCGAACCTTCCGGAATCTCGTTCACGTCCTCCACAAACACCGCTCCCTCGGCGGCAAGGTCGCTCACCACCTTCCGGTTGTGCACGATGGCATGACGGACGTATACGGGTGGGCCATACAGGCGAAGGGCCAGCCGCACGATGTCAATGGCCCGATCCACCCCGGCACAGAACCCCCGGGGTCGAGCCAGGACCACATCAAACTTTTTGTTGACCTGCATGGTCAAGATGATACGCGCTTCGCAAAGGTGTGTCAAGGGGAAAGGGGCTTGACAGACCCTGGACCGGCCTCAAAAATGAAGACGGGGTATGAGATGGAGGTGGGGCATGCGGCCGGGAAAAGCGGCAGGGCTTGTGGCGGGTCTCGTGCTTCTGGGGTGCCCCATCCTGCGCCCGGAGACGTGGGTTTCCTGGCGGAGCGCCTGGCGCTATACGTCTTTTGAAGCCATCCGGATTCGGCTCCAGCCGGATCACCAGGGCACCCTCGGGGCCGTCAGGCTCATCCTGCCCCAGGGGAGCACAACGTGGGTGGCGGTGTTTGACCGGCCTTTTCAGGCGGGGGAGATCCTGGATTTGTGGGTGCGGCCGGACACCGTGTTCCTCCGCCCGGGGATCCCTGTCACGGTGTCCTGGGAATGGGAAGACCCGGAAGGCCGCGAGGAAACGGCTGTTCGTGAGGTGACCCTTTCGGACCCACCCGGAAGGATCTGGATGGATACACTGGTGACCCATCCCTTCACCCATATCCTTGACACGGAGCTCACCGGCATCCGGGATTTCGTGATTTTCATGGAAGGTGAGGGGGGCCATGCCATGTGGATGAACGAGGAGGGATACCGGCGGTATCTGCAGGGAGATCCGGGACCTCCCCGCTATGGCGAGGCCCTTTCCCCGATGATGGCTCCCGTGTCCACGCCCGTTCCTCCCGGGTCGCTGTATGTCGTTCTGAAAACCAGCGGGAGCGGTGCACGGGTCCGTATCCGGATCGGTCTGTATGCACCGGCAAACTGACAGAGAAACCGACCTCCCTGCCGGTTGAAAGTTCCTTCCCGGCCCCCTATCATGAGACAGACCTTTCGGGGCGTAGCGCAGCCTGGTTAGCGCGCCTGGTTCGGGACCAGGAGGTCGGCGGTTCGAATCCGCCCGCCCCGACTTATCTCCACCGCCCTTTCCGGAACTCCCGAACGAGCGGCGTGCTCACGATTTCCAGGGAAAGCCCCCAGGTCTGACGGGCCACCCCCATGCCGGCAAAACCGGGACCCTCCAGCGTATAGGGTATCCGGCCGGGAAGACCGAACCAGAGACGGACTTCCCCGAACTCCGCCTGCACGAAAATATAGGGAATCACATAGAACACCCGGGTGGATGGAATCAGAACATCCACGGTGTCTCTGTTTCCCAGGGAATCGGACAGTTCCCAGACCCCCAGATCTTCGGCAAGACGCGAGGCCATGCCCGCCCGGAGTCCGGCCCCCATTTCCTCCCCGAAGCGCCCGTCAAGAAAGCCATACACCCGGGTTTCCCGTCCGATCTGGCCTTCCGGGAAGTTCATGAGGAAATCCAGGCCCGCGAGAAACCGGCCATTTTCTCCATGGGGGAACAGCCACCGGGTGGAGAGACCCAGGAGGGCGGCACCCTGCGGGACATCCTTGACCCGATCAAGCCAGCGCTGGAGGGCGGAGTCCGCCGTTCCCTGATGGGCCTGAATCGCATAGGGTTTCTGGAAAAGATCCCAGCCCACCAGAAGGCGAAACAGAAGCATCTGGTCCGAGAGGGGCAGCGCCCGGGAATATTGCAGACCCACCCACTCTCCGGTGCAGGTGGAAAGGGTGTCCAGCTTCAGACACATCCCCTGAAGATACACCCCCCAGTCCACATATCCCTCGTCCAGACCATAGCCCCAGACACCCGCCTGGATTCGCTGGATGTCCATCCGCCGGGCAATCACCTCCCCCTGGTCGTTCCAGAACCCCCCGGCAGACTGAAGGCCCATTGCGGCCCGGAACCCGAGATCCATCAGCAGAACCAGCAACATCACGGTTGCCTCCAGAGTTTGCCAGAAAGGGTGAGGCTCCCGTCCTGCAGACGATAGGTATACACCCCCGGCGGCAGGTCCAGCCGCAGGATGGCCTGCCCCGGACGAACCTGCTTCCGCACGGTCCGACCGGCAGCATCCCGGATCTCCAGCACGCCGCCCGCACGGGGGAGCAGGGGGAGGTGCAGTACCGCGCCTGCCCGGAGATCCACCCGCCATCCCCCGGAAACACCGGGGTTTTCCTGAATTCCTGTCCAGGGAGTGGTATACACCAGAATGGCCACGCTGTCCGGATAGATGAGGTCCACCACGATATCCACCGTGCCGTCCCCGGTTGCGTCGTGGAGACTCACAAAACCGGAACGCAGCCCGGAAAAGACCGGTGAAGCAAAGATCTCCTGCGTGAGGGGGGAAAACACCCGGAACTGGAGAAGCCCGCCGCCGGCATAGTCGTAGTATTGCTGGACGAAGATCGCACCCCCGCCTCCGGGAACACCGAAGAGAGAGGCCTGCTCAAAACCGGGATCGGGGATGAAGGCGGCCAGGCGGTTTCGGGAGAGCCCGTCGTATACCACGATGGAGTCCAGTGCTCCGGTTGCCGAATCCACATACGAGACCACCGGATCGCTCATCCCGTCACCGGAAAAGTCCCACCACAGCGAACCGTAGGCGGCGTCCGGATAGGACGCGCCTCCCCAGAAGCTGATCTGACCCACCAGAACCCATGTCCAGAGGTTCATGCTGCGTCTCCTGTGACACCGGCCATGGCCTTGAGCAGTGCGATGCGTTCCGTGATGGGCGGATGGGTGGCCCAGAGGCTGGACCAGAGGGATCCATGGGGATTGGAAAGACCCCGGGTCCGGGGGTCGGCGATGAAAAGGTGAGCGGTGGAAGTGGTGGAGATGCGCATGGGGGGGGACAGGGCGATCTTCTCCAGGGCCCGGGCCAGCCCCAGGGGGTTCCGGGTGAGCTCCGCCGCGCCGGCGTCTGCCAGATATTCCCGTGCCCGGGACACCGCCAGCGCCAGAAGGCGGGCAATCACGGGTGCCAGCACCACAATCACAAGGGCGATCAGGATGAGAAATCCCCCTCCGCTTCCGCTTTCCCGACGGGATCGGGACCGTCTGGGCGGGGCGTAAAAGATCCACCGTCTCATCAGGTCCGCGAGGATCACGATGGCCCCGGCCAGGGTGGCCGCCAGGGTCATCACCAGGATGTCCCGGTGCCGGATGTGGGAGATTTCGTGGGCGATCACCCCCTGAAGTTCTTCCCGGTTCATCAGATCCAGAAGGCCCTGGGTGACCGCCACAGAGGCGTGTTCCGGGTCCCGCCCCGTGGCAAAGGCGTTGGGGGAGGGATCCGGAATCACATAGACTTTCGGCATGGGCAGGCCCGCCGCGATGGCCATTTCCTCCACCACGTGGAGAAGCTCCCGCTCTTTTGGAATAGCGGGATTGGCGGGCACCGCCGACATGGAACGGAGCACCATGCGGTCTCCCCAGAAATAGCTCACCAGGCTCTGAATCCCGGCATACAGCAGGGCGAAAAGGGTGAAGGCACCTCCCGCCTCGGTATATTGATCAGCCGCCCAGCCCAGCAGCCCGAGGATCAGGATGAAGAAAAACAGAAGATAAAAGGTCCTCCAGCGGTTTCGGCTCTGGAGTTCATAAAAGTTGACGGTGAGGAAGGTTCCCATGGTCAGGCAGGATGGTTTTCGTCTGAGGCACGGGCTTTCCGGAATGCAGCCCGGAGGGCCCCTTCCACGTCCCCGGCCATCTCAAAGAGGGGCAGAGGACGGATGCCCTGCCAGAAAGCCACAATGCTGAAGGGGAAAAGGGTGCACCACGCGTTGTGATCCCGGGCGGCCCGGTTGTAGGCGTGTTCCGCCGCATCCAGCGCGTCGTCCAGGAAAGCCCATTCCTTTGCGATTTCTGCGAAGATCTTCTGTTCTTTGTCAGAAAACCCGGACCGGTGGGCCTTGGCCACTTCCAGTCCCACCGCCACCGCCGCCTGGAGAAACGCCTCTTCTGCGAAGCGGAAGGTGCTGTCCTCTTTCATCCGGGAAAGGTTCTGGAGGCTTTCTTCCAGAGCACGAAGGATCCGGATTTCTTCTTCGCTCAGCGCTTCCCGGCGAGGAGAGAGCAACGCCACCAGCCGGTGGGCCACCCGGACGGTTCGCTGCATCAGGGCCGCCAGGCGAGCCCGCTCTTCCTCTGCCCGTGCCCGAAGGGCCTGGATCTGGCCCTGGGTGAACCAGAACAGGAAAAGCACCAGGCCCAGGAGCCCTCCACCTCCAACAATCCAGATGGTCTGGGGCGAAAGCAGCCCTTCCATGTCAGAACCTCACGTCCGGACGTTCCCGATCCTGGGGAAAGAGCAGAAATTCTTCTCGCCGGAAGTTGAAGGTCCGGGCGATCAGGTTGGAGGGGAACACTTCCAGCAGGGTGTTATAGCGCATCACCGCATCGTTGTAAAACTGGCGGGCAAAGGCGATTTTGTTTTCGGTGTGCACGAGCTCTTCCTGGAGATGAAGGAAGTTCTCACTTGCTTTGAGGTCTGGATAGTTTTCCACCACGGCCAGGAACTGGCCCATCAACGCTGAAAGCTGGCCCTCCGCCTCTCCGAGTTCCTGGATGTTTCGGGCCTGGAGGGCCTGACTCCGGAGTTCGGCGATCTTTTCCAGAAGTTCCCGCTCGTGTTTCATATAGCCTTTCACGGTTTCCACCAGATTGGGGATCAGATCCCGCCGGCGTTTGAGCTGCACATCAATCTGGGCCCAGGCGTTCCGCACCCGCTGGCGCCAGGTCACCAGCCGGTTATAAAGAAACACCAGATAGCCTATCACGAAGAACGCGCCCACCGCCAGGGCCGTGAGGAGCGTATTCATGGGTGTCTGGCCTCCTGTTGAACCATCAGGGCGAGCTGACCGCACGCCCCGAACACGTCCCGACCCCGGGGGCGACGGAACGTTACGGGATGGGGAAAGCGCCGGCGCAGCCGGCTCACAAAGGCTTCGGTTTCCTCCATCTCCGGTGCCCGGAAGGGAAGCTCCGGGTGGGGATTGAAGGGGATCACGTTCACCTTGCTCGGAATTTTCCGCCCCAGCCGGACCAGGGCCTCAATGTCTTCCGGCCCGTCGTTGAATCCGGGAAGATGGATATATTCCAGCGTGATCCATCGCCGGTGGGCCTCGTAATAGTCCCACAGAGCGTCCAGGATTTCCGGCAGGGGAAACCGGCGGGCGAGAGGAATAATGGTCTCTCGCTTTTCCTGGATGGCGCTGTGGAGGGAAAAGGCCAGACGGACCTGGCGGGGGAACCGTGCGAGTTCCCGGATCCGGTGAGGGATGCCCACGGTGGAAACGGTGATGCGCCGGGCCCCCAGGTTCAGCCCGATGTGGCGCATGAGCATCACGAGAGCCTTTTTTACCTCTTCCCAGTTCTGAAGGGGTTCTCCCATCCCCATGAACACCACGTTGGTGGCCCGTTCCCCCATCAGGAGGCTTGCTTGAAGCACCTGGTCCACGATCTCATGGGCCTTCAGATTCCGGGACAACCCCAGAAGCCCTGTGGCGCAGAAGGTGCAGCCCAGCGCGCACCCCACCTGGGAGGACACGCACACCGTCCGGCGATCCCGGTCGGGAATCCACACGCTCTCCACGCGGTGACCGTCTTCAAGGGCAAAGATAAACTTCACCGTCCCATCCCGGGATGCGGCGGCATGTTCGGCCCGCAGCGCCGAAACCCGGGTCTCTTCCGCCAGGCGCTCCCGGAGGATCCGGGGAAGATCGGTCCAGGCGAGGGGGTCCGTGCTGCCTTTCTGCCAGATCCACCGATACACCTGATGGGCCCGCCACCGGGGTTCCCCCCGCCGGGTGAAGAAGGTCTCAAGCTCCGGCAGGTCCAGCGCTTTGAGGTCCACCATGGTCAGAGGAATTATACGGGTCAGGGGGTGAAAATTCCAAGGAGGGCGCGTTCTTGACAGAGGGATGGGCAGTGCGTATAATATGGGGCGGACGCGAAACGGGGAGGTACCGCTATGGCGGAGATGACCTATGAGGACATTCTCAAAGAGTTTGTGCAGCGCAATCCGGTTGTGGAATCCGCCGCGGTCATCACGGCGCAGGGCATCTGCGCAGCCTCGGTGCTGAAGCCCGGGGTGGAAGAGGAAACCCTGGCGGCCCTTTCCGCGGCCATTTCCGCCCTGGGAGGGAACGTGCTCAACGAGCTTAAGGGCGGAAGCCTGAAAGAGGTGTACATCCGCGGCGATGACCGCATGGTCCTCATTCTGGAGGCCGGGGAAGACACCCTTCTGTTCCTGGTGACCTCCAACGACGTGCGGCTGGGGCTCATTCTCTCCGAAGCCAAGCGGGCGGCCCGGCAGATTGAGGAAATTGAAGCCTTCGCACCGGCCAACGTGGACCTCCAGCAGTTCTTCGGAGAGTGGAAGGAAGAGGAGCTCATGCGTTTCATTGAGGATTTTGCCCTTTCGGAGGACGAAGGGGATCTCTTCGGTGAGGAATCCTGACCATGATCATTGACGCCCGAAAGCGCGAGATCCGGTTCAAAATCGTGTACTACGGTCCCGCGGTCAGCGGAAAGACCACCAACATCAAGCAGATCCACGCCCGCTATCCCGGTCCCAAGGGAGATCTGGTCACCATTGACACGGAGGGCGAGCGCACCTTGGTGTTTGACTTTCTGCCCATTGAGATTGAGATCATCAAGGGCTTCAAAACCCGGTTTTACCTTTACACCGTGCCCGGCCAGTATTTCTATAAGGCCACCCGGAAGATGGTGCTCAAAGGGGCAGACGGCGTGATCTTCGTGGTGGACTCCTCCCGGGCCCGCCTGCGGGACAACGTGCAATCCTTCAAGGAACTTGTGGAGACGCTGAAAGCCTATGGCTTGGTCCGGATTCCCATCGTGATCCAGTATAACAAGCGGGACGTCCCCGACGCCATGCCCCTGGAGGAGCTCCAGAAGCGGCTGAATCCCTACCGGTTTCCGGCTTTTGAGGCGGTGGCCGTGCAGGGCAAGGGGGTGTTCAAGACCCTGGAGGCCATGATCAAGCTGCTGGTGCGCAGCTTCATCAAACGGAGCCTCGCCTCCGGGAAACGTCGCTGATGGCTCTGTCTCTCCGTGTTCCCTCACCCCGCGAGATCGTCGCGGCCCTGGATCGGTATATCGTCGGTCAGGAGGCCGCCAAGAAGACGGTGGCGGTGGCCCTGCGCAACCGGTGGCGGCGTCTGCAACTTCCACCGGAGGAAGCCCGGGAAATCTATCCCAGCAACATCCTGATGATCGGGCCCACGGGGGTGGGCAAAACCGAGATCGCCCGCCGGGTGGCCCAGATCGTGCAGGCTCCCTTCGTCAAGGTGGAAGCCACCCGGTTCACCGAGGTGGGCTATGTGGGGCGAGATGTGGAAAGCATCATCCGGGATCTTGCGGATGTTTCCCTCCACCTGGTGCGAAACCTTCAGAAATCCCGGCACCGGGAACGGGTGAAAGAAGAGGTGATGCGGCGGCTTGTGCGGGCCCTTTCCCGGGAGACTCCTTTCCAGAGCCTCACAGAGTCCGAACTCCGGGAAAAACTTGCCCGGGGGGATCTGGAGGACGTGCTGGTGGAAGTGGAGGTTGCCGGAGAACCGCCTTTCCAGATGTTCGCCCCGCCGGGGATGGAGGAGTTCCAGCAAACCCTGATGGAAAATCTGCGGCATCTGTTCCCCCAGATGCGGGAGCGCCGGAAGATCCCGGTGCGTCAGGCACGGGAGCTCCTTGAGGATGAGGTGCTGGAGGGGCTGGTCCGGCCGGAGACCCTGCGGGAGGAAGCCCGGGCCCTCGCCGAGAACATGGGCATCGTATTTCTGGATGAAATTGACAAAATTGCTCGCCGGGGTGAGGTGGTGGGGGCGGATGTCTCCCGGGAAGGCGTGCAGCGGGACCTGCTTCCCATCGTTGAAGGAACCACGGTGCGGACCCGGATCGGACCCATCAACACGGATCATATTCTCTTCATTGCGGCGGGGGCCTTTGAGCAGAGCCGTCCCTCGGATCTGATCCCGGAACTGCAGGGGCGCCTCCCCCTTCGGGTGGAACTTGCCCCGCTGGGAGAGGAGGATCTTTACCGGATTCTCACGGAGCCCCGGAACGCGCTGGTCCGGCAATATCAGGCCCTTTTTCGGGTTGAAGGCGTGGACCTCACCTTCACCGAAGGGGCCCTGCGACGCATTGCCGCCTATGCCCATGAAGCCAACCGGCACCATGAGAATATCGGCGCCCGGCGTCTCCACACCGTGATGGGATGGATCATGGAGGACCTTCTTTACGACCTTCCCAAACCCGGGACGCTGGAAATCCGGATTGACGAGGCTTTTGTGGAAAAACGCCTCCGGGCCCTGATGGGGCCGGAGGAAGCCGAACGCTATATTCTCTGAATCTCCGGAGCCCTCCGCATCAGGGGGGACCAGATCACCCCTGCCACGAGTTTAGGGTAGAAGTCCGTGGACTTGGGAGGCATGGTGAGACCCGCCCGGGCCACTTCATACACCTCCCGGGGCAGGGTGGGCGGAAGAACCACCAGAAACTGTCCCTCCGTCAGGGATTCCCACAGGGTCCGGGGGTCCCGTCCCAGATTCACCCAGCGGTAGGTGCTGCCGGTCTTCTGTTCCAGAAGGGGAAGGATCACCTCGTGAAGCATGGCGGTTTCCAGCCGGAGATACACCTCGGGACGGTGGGGCAGAAACTCCCGGTGGGGCAATTCCGGCCGTTCCCGGATACGCCAGGATTTCTCCCGGGTCACGAACCAGATCTCCCGCTTTTTGGCCGAGAACACGGGTTCGGTGTGGGATTCCACCGCAAACCACGGGGCCAGGTGCGTGAGGAGGTCCTCCGACAGGGGGCCCTCCAGCACCCGGTGGGTGGGCAGAATCACCAGACCTGGATCCCGCAGGCTCACCAGGGCCACGGGGCGGCACACGTCAAACCCTTCATTCTGCAGGCGTTCACTTGCCGCCATCCGGTGGTGCCCGTCCGCCACCACCAGGATGGGTTCCAGGGCAAACCGATCCCAGACCTCCTCCGGGAGCAGGAAAAACCGGTGGCGCTCACCGAACCGGTCCCGGAAGTCCAGAAAGGGAGGACGGGCGCGGGCCTGGTGATACAGGTGCTCCACCTGGGCGTATTCCATATCGGCCAGCAGAAACACCCCATCCGGGATATGGCCCATCCGGCGATAGAGCTGCACATAGGTTTCCACACCTTCGGGAAAGGTTTGTTCGTGGTTCTGGTGCCGGAAGACCCCGGCATCAAAGTGATAGGCCAGCCACAGGCTTACCCGGAAATGATGGGACCGGCCGAGGCGGAAGGCATGTTCGTGGAGCACCACCGACGGTTTCTCAAGCCACTGGAAGTTTTTTTCCACCAGCCCGGGAGATTCCAGAATGGCCTTCCACGCCTCCGGGGGATCTTCCGTGAGGGCGTGGTAATAATCCTCCAGACGGATGAAGGGGAAGTCTGTCTGATTCGGGAGCCACACGCCGGAGAGGGGCTCAACCGAGGGCATCCTCTCCCCCGAGGGTGGTGATGATCTTTTCGGCCGCTTCAAGGGCGGCCCGGCGCTGGGCCTCTTCGGTCTGGGCAGCGATGTGGGGGGTGGCGATTACCCGGGGGTGATGGAGGAG
>WFYF01000323.1 GCA_015490255.1 Caldifarciminota bacterium | reverse complement strand
ATCAGGAATCCCAGGGCAAGGAGCATATCCCGTGTGGAAAACACCCGGCCCTGGAACCCCGACTCAATGCGCTCATGGATAACCGTGTCCTGGGCGATGAGGGCCACCACCAGAAACAGCCCTCCGGGAATCCCGAGGGCCAGAAGGGCTTCCCAGGGAAGACGAAAGGCCAGTGCGAGAAGGGTGGCAGCAAGCCCGCTCAGCGCGACGTATATGGTGGGAAGCTTGCGGAACTTCCGGCCGATGCGGGCATACAGCACGCCGCCCAGCACCATACCCAGGGCAGCACTTCCTCCGAGGAATCCGAGACCACGGGTTCCGTAGCCATACACCTGCTGGATGAGCACCAGACCCAGGGTATACACCGTGGCGGCCTGGGCCACGAGCAGCAGCACCGATCCCAGCACCCAACGGAGATCCGGTCGGCGACGGATGAGGTGAAGCAGGGCCCGGAGGTCCGCTATCACCGTGTGAACATAGGTCTTTTCCTGCTCTTTGAGGGTGGATAGGAGCCGGCCTTTCCGGGGTTTCACCGGTTGGCCCCGGATGGGCAGCAGAGCGATCACCAGCCCGGCGATGAAATAGGTCAGGGCGTCTCCCCAGAACCCCACGGCCCATCCCTCCGTCCCCAGGTCCTTCCAGCCGGGCCAGTCAATCACCACCCCGGCCGTCACCACCCCCACCAGGGTGGCCATGCGGCCCAGGATGTTCATCCAGGCGTTGGCCTGGAGCAGGAGCCTCTGGTCCGGAAGGAGCATGGGGATCACCGCCATCCGGGCGGCGCTGTAAAAGATGCCGAGGGTGAAAATCAGAAACACCACCCCGAACACCACCCGCAGGTGAAACCCGGCGAACACCAGAAAAGGAATGGTGGCCACCAGAGCGGCCCGGAGGAGATCCCCCCACACCAGAAGTTTTTTGCGGTCCAGACGGTCTGCCACCACGCCGGAGAGGGGGCCAAAGATCAGGTTGGGCAGCGTGAAATACACGGCCATTTCCGAAAAGGCGATGGGGGAATACTGCGCCTTTGCCGCCAGGAGAGCCACCAGGGCCAGGTGATTCAGACGGTCTCCCAGCTGGGAAAGGCTTTCCACCAGTGCAAAGGCCAGAAATCGGAGGTTGGAGAAAAGGGAAGGTGCGGTTTCGGATCGCGTTGAGATGGCCATCAGGATTCCAGACGGGAAAGGAGCATCTCCCGAACGGCCCGGGGATCCGCCTTCCCGCCGGTTTTTCGCATCACCGCACCGATAAGCACGCCCAGCACACCCTTCTTCCCGGATCGGTATTTTTCCACAATCTCTGCGTGTTCCTCAAGCACCTCCGTCACCACCCGCGCCAGAAGGTCGGTGTCCCGGACCACCTCCAGATTTTTCTCCCGAACGATCTGGCGGGCAGGTTTTCCGGTTGTGAGCATCTCTTCAAACACCTGCTGGGCCGAAGAGTGATGCAGGATCCCGTCTTCAATCAGAAGCAGAAGTTCCCGGAGGGCATCCGGCGAGAGGGGAAAGGCTTCCGGGGCAAGTCCCCGTTCGTTCAGAACCCGGAGCACCTGGGTGGCCACCCAGTTGCCAGCCAGATCTTTCCGGGAAAGCCCTTCCGCCACCGCTTCAAAATAGTCCCCCAGTGCAGGGTCCCAGAGAAGGGCTTCCACCACCTTTTCGGACAGCCCCCAGGAGAGATAGCGTGTCCGCCGGGCTTCCGGGAGTTCCGGGAGGTTCTGCCGGACTTCTTCCACCCAGGCAGGGTCCAGCACCAGCGGAGGAAGGTCGGGTTCCGGAAAATAGCGGTAATCGTGGGCCTCCTCTTTGGAGCGCATGGGGCGGGTCTCTTTCCGGTGTTCATCCCACAGCCGGGTTTCCTGAATCACGTTCTCCCCCCGTTCCAGAAGGGACACCTGGCGACGGAACTCAAAGCTCAGGGCATCCTCCACCGCCTTAAAGGAGTTCATGTTTTTGACTTCCACTTTGGTGCCGTAGGCCGTGCTCCCTTCCGGACGCACGGAGATGTTGGCATCCACCCGGAGCTGACCTTTCTCCATATCACACCCTGAGATCCCGAGATAAAGGATCACCAGACGAAGATCTTCCAGGAATTTCCGGGCCTGGCGGGGGCTCCGGATGTCTGGCAGGGTGACGATCTCCAGCAGGGGGATTCCGGCCCGGTTGAAATCCAGGAGGACGGTGCCGTCTTCTGCGTGATAGGACTTGGCCGTCTCTTCTTCCAGGTTCACCCGTTCAATGCCCACCCCCTGGAGGTGCCCTCCGGTCAGCAGGGAGGCTGTGTACTGGGTGATCTGATACCCCTTGGGAAGGTCGGGGTAAAAATAGTTTTTGCGATAGAAAACGGAGGTGGTGTGGACTGTGCTGCCCAGGGCGGCTCCAAGCTTCAGGGCCGCCCGGACCGCTTCCCGGTTGGGAACAGGGAGGGTGCCCGGGTGCCCCAGACACACGGGACAGACCATGGTGTTGGGTTCTTCCCCATACGTGTTGGGGCACCCGCAGAACATCTTGCTCCGGGTTTCCAGCTCCACATGGATCTCAAGGCCGATGACCGCTTCCCAGGCCATCAGGAAGCAGCACCCTCCACACCCTCTTTCTCTTTCTTCGGCAGATACTTCTCAAGATATTCGCGGCGAATCCGGGAGAGTTCGCTGGCGGGCAGGATGGAGAGGAGTTCCCAGCCTATCCGGAAAGTCTCCTCAATGGTCCTGGGTTCCTGTCCCTGATGGATGAACTCCCGCTCAAAACGATCGGCGAAGCGGAGATACAGGCGATCGGTTTCGGAAAGGGCATCCTCACCCACGATGGCCACCAGCCTCCGGAGGTCTTTCCCTTTGGCATAGGCCGCGTAGAGCTGGTTGGCCCACTCCCTGTGATAGGCTTCGGTTTTCCCCTTCCCGATCCCCAGGTTCATGAGACGGGACAGGCAGGTGAGCACGTCAATGGGGGGAAACACGCCGGTGCGGTGGAGTTCCCGGGAAAGCACGATCTGCCCCTCTGTGATGTATCCGGTGAGGTCGGGGATGGGGTGGGTGATGTCGTCGTCCGGCATGGTGAGGATGGGAATCTGGGTCACGCTACCCTTGCGCCCCCGGATCCGCCCGGCCCGTTCATAAATGGTGGCCAGATCGGTGTACATATAGCCCGGATAGCCCCGTCGGCCGGGCACCTCTTCCCGGGCCGCCCCGATCTCCCGGAGAGCTTCGGCATAGTTGGTCATGTCCGTGATCACCACCAGCACGTGGTAATCCAGTTCAAAGGCGAAATATTCCGCAGCCGTCAGGGCGAACCGGGGAGTCAGAATTCGCTCAATGGTGGGGTCGTCGGCCAGGTTGATGAAGGCCACCAGGCGAGACAGGGCACCGGCGCTTTCAAACTCCTGCAGAAAATAGGCGTATTCCCGCTGGGTGATCCCGATGGCGCCAAACACCACCAGGAACTCCTCACCCTCTCCGCGCACCTGGGCGTTTTTCACGATCATGGCGGCGATTTCGTTCGCCGGCAATCCGGAGCCGGAGAAGATGGGAAGCTTCTGTCCCCGGACCAGGGTGTTCAGCCCGTCAATGGCGGAGATACCCGTCTGGATAAAGTCTGAGGGTTTGTCCCGGGCCACGGGGTTGATGGGCTGGCCGATGATGGGGAGTCGTTTCTCGGGGATCACCGGGGGCAGACCGTCCCGCGGCTCACCGCGGCCGTTGAAGATCCGGCCCACCATATCCCGGGAAACCCCGAAACGCACCACGTCTTCAAGGAGGCGAATGCGGATGGACTTCACGTCCAGGCCCAGCGTGCCCTCCAGCACCTGCACCACGGCGAATTCATCGGAGACTTCCAGCACCTGACCGGACCGCCGGGATCCGTCGGGAAGGAGGATTTCCACCTGCGCACCGTAGGAAAGTTCCGGTGCACGCTCCACAATCACCAGGGGACCGGAAATATACTTCACCCCCTGATATTCCTTTCGCAAGAGCTCCTGGCTCATCCCCTGCTCCTTGTTTGGCGATTCTTGTGGGCTGAAGGATAAAGCCTCCCCTCCGGCCTTTCAATGCGGCCCTGCGGGACCGTTGCCAGAACGCGCCGCATCCCGTAAGATTGGGACGATGGCAAGCCTCAGGGCCCTGAAGGGACTGGCACCCGAGGTGGTGCCCCTTGCGGAGTTGCTGGACTCCTATGTCCGGGAAGGAGAGCTGTTTGAGCGCTTGGAGAAAAACAAAGTCCGGTGTGTGGCGTGCGGTCACCGGTGTGTCATCCCGGACGGGTTCCGGGGGATCTGCAAGGTGCGGTTCAACCGGGACGGAAAACTCTTCGTTCCCTGGGGGTATGTGGCGGCTCTGCAGGCGGATCCCGTGGAGAAAAAACCCTTTTATCACCTCCTTCCCGGAAGCACGGCCCTCACCTTCGGCATGCTGGGATGCGATTTCCACTGCTCCTATTGCCAGAACTGGGTGACCTCCCAGGCCCTTCGGGATCCCCGGGCAGGGGGACCCATCTATGCGCTTGCACCGGATGATTTCTGGCGCCTGGTGGACCAGACGGGTGCGCGGGTGATCGCAAGCTCTTACAACGAACCTCTCATCACTTCGGAATGGGCCCGGGCCCTGTTTGAGCCCGCCCGGGGACGCCCCATTGCCACAGCCTATGTTTCCAACGGCAACGCCACGCCGGAGGTGCTGGACTATCTCTGGCCCTTTTTGCTTGCCTATAAGGTGGATCTCAAGACCATGAATCCCCGAAACTACCGCAAACTCGGGGGGGTGCTGGATCACGTGCTCTGGACCATTGAACACGCCCACCGTCGGGGATTCTGGGTGGAGGTGGTCACGCTTGTGGTGCCGGGGTTCAACGACAGCGAGGAGGAAATTCGGGAAGCCGCCCGGTTTCTCAAAAGCGTTTCGGCTGACATCCCCTGGCACCTCACCGCCTTTTATCCGCAGTACAAAATGCAGGACCGTCCTCCCACATCGGTCCAGTTTCTCCGCCGGGCGGGGGAGATTGCCCGGGAAGAAGGACTGCGCTTTGTCTATGTGGGCAACGTCCCGGGAATGTTTCCAGAACTGGAACACACCCACTGCCCCCACTGCCACGCCGCGGTGGTGCGGCGCCGGGGCTTTGCCGTCCTGGAAAACCGGATCACGGGGGAAGGCACGTGCCCGGACTGCGGCACCCGGATTCCGGGGATCTGGACGGAGAAGGAGGTGGAACGATGGTGGCAGCAGCGTTTCTCGTCCTGATGGTGGCCCCGCCCCAGGAGATTCCCTCTCCGGAACTGGCCCGGAAGGCTGAAGCCATCTACTGGAAGCTGAACTGCCCGGTGTGCGCGGGCCAGAACGTTGCCGAATCCAACTCTCCGGTGGCGAAAGAGATGCGGGCCCTGGTCCGGCAGATGCTCCGGGAGGGAAAAAGTGAGCGGGAAATTCTGGACTATTTCGTCCAGCGGTACGGGGAGTGGATCCTGGCGGTGCCCCCTGCCCGGGGGGTGAACCGCCTGCTCTGGTGGCTTCCGGTGCTGATCCTTGCCGGAGGCGGGGCGATCCTTTACGGCTTTTACCGGTTTGTCCGGAGGCAGAACCCGGCGGAGGATGAAGCACCGCCCCCACCGCCGGAAGTCCGGGAGAAGATTCAGAGGCTCCTGCACGAGCAGGACGAATGATCGTCGTGATCGGTTCGGGTGTGGCAGGACTGGCCGCCGCCCTCGGGGCCCGGGAGAAGGGAGCCGAGGTGCTGGTGATCCACCGGGGCTGGCGCACGGGGAGCACTCACTTTGCCCAGGGTGGCATTGCCGCCGCCCTGCTTCCCGAAGACTCTCCGGAACACCACCTCCGGGATACGCTGGAGAACGGCCAGGGGCTTGCCAGTCCCCGGGCTGTGGAAGTTCTCGTTCGGGAAGGTCCTGGCCTGCTCCGTCGGCTGGGTCTGTCCTTTCACCCGGCACCTGCCCGGGAAGGGGGACATTCCCTTCCCCGGGTTTGGCACACCGGCCACGATCGCTT
>WFYF01000322.1 GCA_015490255.1 Caldifarciminota bacterium | reverse complement strand
CGTCCAGTTGATCAATCACCAGGACCGCTGGAATCTCCGCGATGCACCAGGTGTTCGGGCTGCCCGAGAACACCTCCACCAGCTCTTCGTCCTCCGTTTCCAGCTCGACGATGAAACGGAGGTTTTACACAATTTCTGACATAAGTCTCGCGCGCCCAGCCGGTGCAACCAAAGAGTTCGCAAACGACACAATGCCGGCCGTTTTGATCCGGGCAGCGCACATCCGACGTGGGATCGCACGCCTTGCCACCCAGGCCCCGCACCAGCACTTCGTACCACCAACGTAAGGAGCCCATGATGCCGGTGGGAATCAGGCGGGCAGGATTCCGCTTTGTATCCCCCGTCCATATGGGTGTCCATGCCTTCAATTTCCATTCTTTATGCGCTTGCACCACGCCTGACCTCCCTATGTGACAAAGCCCGGGAAAATCGGAAATGATGGTAAGACTCTGAATAAAGGAACCCAAGGATAACTCCCAAGCGACACACCAAGGAGCGAGTCCCGCTATGTCCTTGAAGCCAAACCCCTTCTCCCGTTTCGCAGGGGAAGGGTACGGACTCATCGCCGCACCGTCAAGATTGGCCCCACACGATTCCCTCCGGAATCGTGTGGGGACCCCAAAAAGACACCCTACGAGATTCCTCTAAAGAATCTGGTGAGGACCCCAAAACTATGCCTTGCGAAAACGCCCTGCAAGATCTTTGTTTTTTGCCGGGGTCTCCACGGGGTTTGCACGACGCCTTCAGGGTTTTGCTTTATCGGGGTCCCCAGGCAATTCCCTGAGGGAATTGCCTGGGGCGGCCCTTTCAATCCCTTATAGGTAGGCTCAAAACCGTTCGTCTTGTCGTGTCCGCATCCGCATGTTTTTGCGTTTCAATCCCTTATAGGTAGGCTCAAAACCAGTATGCGATATTCCTGTGCCTTCTTCCGAATTTCGTTTCAATCCCTTATAGGTAGGCTCAAAACTATGTCGTGGAGGTGCGGCATGGCAGCCAGGAACGTGTTTCAATCCCTTATAGGTAGGCTCAAAACAGCTAACCTCCGCTCCCCATGCGGTTTCCTGCCCAGACCCATCTGACAAAGACCCGGCGAAATTCAGTATAAAGTCACCCCCACGAGATGTCAAATCACCCATTCCCATCGCGGTTTTCGGGACCTTCACCCCGGGTGCGTCGACCCCCCGGATCCGGAATTTTTATATGGAAAATCATCATGTTTCAGGACCCTCTCCGCCGCACCACCTGAACCATCCCAAATCCCTGCGCGTTTTTGGCGCCCAGCCCGGCATCCAGCATCAGACGATAATAGGGCTCCGGCAGATTCACGTCAAAAACCCCATCCCAGGCCTTGATCAGCGTGCCCTTGAAATAGGTGATCACCTGCTTCCCCACCCGGACCGGACGGATCCAGGCTTCCACCAACGGCGGGGCCTCCACCCACAGCGCCTGGGCCTTTCGCTCCAGATTCCCCAGCACCAGCCGGGAAAATTCCGCCTCTTCAGGGCGGTAATAGCGGGTTTTTCGCCTGCCCGATCCATCCGCTTCCGTGCGGTATACGCTGATGGGCGAGAGCGTCCGGATCCGCACCGGACGGGTATGGGGCGGCGGCACCTCCACTTCAATGCCCACAAGGTCGCAGACCTGACGGCCCAGACGGACTCTGCCCTTCCGCACAAGAAAACTCGCCAGCGATTCCAGAAAGGCCGTATCCACCGCCCCCACATGGAAATGCACCGTCCCCGCAAACACGATCTTTCCGTTCTCCCGGTCAAACAGCCGGTTGCGGGAGAAAAGCCGGGAAAAGGTGAACAGTTTGAACCGGCGCCGATGAAAGGCATATCCCTTCTCGTGATACCAGGTGGCCAGGGCGGCATCCAGATTGCGATAGAGAAAGCCCTGGAGGACGGGATGATAGTGCACCGGAAGAATCAGGGGGTCCTGGGGACGAAAGGCAATCCGGATCCGCAACGGCGCGTTCCTCCATCAGGACGCTTCGGAAATCTCGGCAACAATTTCCTCAAACGTCTTCCGGAAAGGTTGTGAAAGGGTCCGTTCAAACGCATCCAGCCATTTCTGAACATACGCGAAATCCAGCTGCTGTTTCCGGAGAATGTTTTTCACGTCTTCAAGATCCCGGGGACGTCCCGCCAGAACTTTGTGGATCACCACATCTTCAGGAGAGGCATATCGCACCGGGTATCCCTGGATTTTGAACACCCGGGCCCGCCTCAGGGCTTCCTGCTCATAGGGTGTCCAGGAAAACACAAAGTCCACCCGCAACCCCGTTGAGGGATGTAAAGTGGGGAGAACCCAGGTTTTCCGGACAAAGGCCTGGGGATCTTCCACCAGGATCTTGAGGTCCAGTTTGGGAACCAGTGCCAGGACCTGCGAAAGCCCTTCCGGCGTGAGACCCAGCGTCACGTCCACATCCCGCGTCAGCCGGGGCTCGCCATACACCAGCACCGCCTGTCCCCCGATGATCATGTAGGGGATTCCGGCCTCATCCAGGGCGCGGGCGAGGGTTGCCAGGAGGTTTGACATACGTGTTCACCTTTCGCGCCAGGTCCAGATCCACCTCCAGGCCCTCCAGCGGGTCTTCCGGCGGCCAGACCCCGGCATCCCGGGCCATGGCCAGGAGGGTCCAGAAAATCCGCAGGTTCTCCTCCGGATCGGGAGGCGTGTTTCTCTGGAGGCGGGCCTCCCATGCCCGCCAGGTCCGGGGATCCCGAATCATGACGGAAGTATACAGAGCTTCCGCAAAACTGTCCACGTGTAGATCTTGACAGACCTGCACGCGGCGCGTATACTTTGCGCCAAATCAGGCAAGGAGGTTGGCGATGTCCCATCAGGTGATCCGGGAGATTGAGAAGGAGTATTTGCGCCAGGATATTCCGGAGTTTCGTCCCGGCGACACCGTGCGGGTCCACGTGCGCATCCGGGAGCGCCGGTGGAACAGCAAGAAGAAGGCCTATGAAACCGTGGAACGCATCCAGGTGTTTGAAGGTGTGGTGATGCGCCGGCGGGGGAGCGGCCTCTCCGCCACCTTCACCGTTCGCAAGATTTCCGGAGACGTCGGGGTGGAGCGGACCTTTCCCCTCCACAGCCCGGTGGTGGCCAAAATTGAGGTGGTCCGTCATGGCCGGGTGCGCCGGGCACGCCTCTATTACCTGCGGGGACGCTACGGCCGGGCGGCCCGCATTCCCGAACGTCGTCGCTCCTGAGGGATCGCCTTTCCCTCCCGTTCCTGGCCTCACCGCCTTGCGGTGGGGTGGGTTTATGTCTGAATGACAGCGCTTTCCGTTCTGGCCCTTTTCGCCTCCCCCCGCCGGGAGCAGGCCCGTTCCACGGCCCTGGGACGCATCGCCCTCCGGGCCCTCCGGGAGGAGGCCCCCGGGGCCCGGGTGGAGGAAGTCTTCCTGATTGACCACCCCATCCGCCCCTGCATGGGGTATTACTCCGAAGACCCCGCCTCCTGCAACCCCCGGCAGTGCACCACCGGGGTGCTGGACGACGCCATGAAAGGCCTGCATCAGAAGGTTCTGTTCGCCGACATCCTGCTTTTCGCCACACCCGTGTTCTGGTATGGCCTGCCCGGTCACCTGAAAACCTTTCTGGACCGGCTGACCTCCCTGGAGAACACCGGAAAGCTCCTGGACGGGAAACTGGCCGGGGTGGTGGTGAGCGCCCGGGAAGGGGGGGCCATCCCGGTGATTCAGCATCTTTTCCTCGTCCTGAACGATATGGGGATCTGGGTCCCGCCGTACGGTTTCAGCTATGTGGTGGAGCGCTCCATAGAGGAAGACCTCTGGGCCCGGCGCTATGCCGAGCAGCTCGGCCGGAATCTGGTGCGGGCGTGGCGCATCCTCCGGGACACGGGGCCCTGGTGGCGCTACGGGGAAGCGGTGGAATGAGGGTGCTGGTGATCCGTTTCTCCGCCCTCGGGGACATCGTCCAGACCACCGCGGTGGTGGAGGCCCTGCACCGGCTGGGCCACACCCCGGACTATCTCACGGACACCGCCTTCGCCCCCCTGCTGGAACCGGATCCCCGCCTGGGCCGGGTGTTTCACTTTCCCCGCAAAAGCCGGAACCGGATGGCGGAGGTGCAGAGGGCCGTCGCCGCCCGGGGACCCTATGATCTCGTTCTGGATCTCCACGGGAAACTTTTATCCCGATGGCTGGGCCTTCGTGTTCCTGCACGCCGCCGGATCACCCTCCGGAAGGCAAGCCTCCGGCGCCGGATGTGGATCCGCCGGAGCCGGCTTCCGGAGCGGGAGGTGCCCATGGTGATGCGGATGTGGCAGGCCCTCCGGCGGGCGGTGCCCGATGCGCCTTTCTCCCCGCCGGTATTGCGGGCCGCATACCCTTCCCCTCTGGAAGACCCCGGTGTGGTGGTGGTTCCCTTTGCGGCCCGGCCCCTCCGGAACTGGCCGGCCCTCTATGCTTATCGCCTGGCTTCCCGGCTGATGGATGCGGGGATTCCGGTCACCCTGGCCGGACAGGGACCCGCCATGGACTGGCCGGATCCGAAACGCAACCTTCTGAACGCCACAGATCTTTCGCATTACGCGGGCCTGCTGCAGCGGGCCCGTCTGGTGGTCACGGTGGACACCTCCGCCGCCCACCTGGCCGCCGCTTTCGGGGTGCCCGTGGTGGAACTCTGGGGACCCACCCATCCCCGGCTGGGCATGCGGCCGATGGGGCGGGGCCCGGTGTTTTCCCTGGGTCTTTCCCTCCCCTGCCGGCCCTGCTCCCTCCACGGAGAGGGAACCTGCCGCCGGGGGGATCACGCCTGTCTGCGGGATCTGGAACCCGAGCGCGTGTTCTCGCTGGTCCGGACCCTGCTTGCGGAGAAAGCCCCATGCGCCTGAACCGGTTTTTGCAGAAAGCCGGAGTGGCCTCCCGCCGGAAGGCCGACGTCCTGATCTTCGCGGGGAAGGTGACGGTGAACGGCCGGGTGGTGCGGGAACCCTGGGCGGAGGTGGGTGAGCACGATCGGGTGGCGGTGAACGGGAAGCCGGTACGCCTCCGGAAATACCACCGGTATTTCAAATTCTACAAACCCCGGGGCGTGACCACCACCCTGAAGGATCGCCATGCCCGGATCACCCTGCGGGACGTCCTGCCGGACAGCCTCCGGGGGGTGTTCCCCGTGGGGCGCCTGGACCGGGATTCGGAGGGCTTGCTTCTCCTCACCGACGACGGGGATCTGGCGTATATCCTGGCCCATCCCCGTTTTGAGGTGCTCAAGGTCTATCGGGTGTGGTTTTCCGGCGGAATGCACGCCCGGGATGTGGCCCGCCGCCTCCGGGAAGGTCTGGAGCTGGAGGACGGCCCCTTTCGTCCGGTGTTCGTTCACCCTCTGGAGACCGCGGCGGTGGAACTGGGAATCACGGAAGGGCGCAAGCGGGAAATCCGGCGGGCCTTCGCCGCCCTGGGTCTCACGGTGGAACGGCTCTTGCGGACCCGTTTCGGGCCCATCGCCCTCGGCGGGTTGCGGGAGGGGGGGCTGGCGGCCCTGGATCCCCACGAAATGCAGGAAATCCGGCGCCTCAAGGCGCGGATGCTTCCCCGGTTGAAATCCAGAAAGGAGCGGAAAGGATGAAAGTCGGCATTGTCGGTACAGGGGTCATGGGCTATCCCATGGCCGAAAATCTCCTCAGGGCCGGGTTTGAGGTGCACGTGTGGAACCGGACGCCGCAGAAAGCCCGGCCGCTGCTGGAACAGGGGGCCCGGTGGGCCCAGACGCCCCGGGAACTTGCTTCGCGCGTGGATGTTGTGGGCGTGGTGCTGGCCAACCACGAGGTGACCCGGGCGGTCTTTCACGGGGAAGACGGGCTGCTTGCAGGGCTGAAGGAAGGGGTGTGGGTGGTGGATCACGGGACCAACCCGCCGGCCTGGGCCCGGGAAGCCCACCGGGAGGTGACGCTGCGGGGTGCGCAGTATGTGGACGTGCCGGTGCTGGGAAGCCGCCCCCAGGCGGAGGCGCGGGCGCTGGTGCTTCTCGCCGGCGGAGATCCGGAGACCCTGGCGCCGCTTCTGCCCTATTTTCAGGCCATCGGGAAACACACCATCTATACGGGGGTTCTGGGGCAGGGGTGTCTCCTGAAACTCAACCTGAACCTGATGATCGCCCTGGTGAACGCGGCACTGGCGGAGGGCTTCGCCATGGCCCGGCAGTTCGGCCTGGACCCCGCCTGGTTCGTGGAGGCTCTGAAGGAAAGCGCGCTGGCCAGTCCCTACATCGCCAT
>WFYF01000321.1 GCA_015490255.1 Caldifarciminota bacterium | reverse complement strand
GTGCTCCGCTCGCCCATGATGGTCCGGCCCCGGCTGCTGGATGGAAGCAAGGGATTCGGTCCGGACCATCATGGGCGAGCGGAGCACCGGTGCAGGCGCGGAAGCCGGGTCCGGACTGGTGGCTGCGGAAAGCACCACCTGAGAAGCCCGGAGAAATACCCCTTCAAGGAGGAGGGAATCCCGGGAGACCTGCGGGGAGAAGCTCAGCCGGATTTCACCGGCGACGGTATCCACGGTGAGGGGTTTGCTGTAGGTCACCCGGGCGATGTGCAGACTGTCGGCCGGATAGGTGATCACCACCTGACCGATGGACACCGGTGCGTCCATCACCAGCCAGACCGAATCCAGGGTATCCCCGGTGAAGAAAGGCCAGGAAAGGGTGAAGGTGCCGGCCCCCTTGCCCGTGGGCAGAATGTCCTCCACACCCCGGGGCGAGATCACATACTGAAACACCCCTTCCCGGCTGTCCTGCTGCACCACGCCGATCACGTGGAAGGTGTCCGGAGGAAGCACCACGCCGGCAAGGCCCGAACCGGCCTCGGCATAGATCCAGCGCTGCCGCCCGGAGAGATCCTGGGCCACCACCGCGTTGGTGGTGGTGTCATAGCGTCCGCCTTCTGAGGCGAAAAAGGTGCGGCCGCCTGCCACGTGCACGCCGGGGACATACACCAGGCGCCCCTCCACGCTTTCTCCGATAGCGGCGAAATCCAGGGTGTCGGGGGTCACGGTCCGGCCGGTGGCGAGCACGGCCATCAGGGAGGCGGGGGTGAGTTCGGCCAGACCGTAGTAGGGATCATACACCCCCTGCACCTCCACCGAGTCGCCCACCTGGAAGGTTCCTTCCGGACGATACAGCACGATGCCCCCCGTGGCGTCCTGGAGGAACACCTTGTCCCGCATCACGGCGGTGACGGTTCCCTGAACCCGCACCGAGAGCCCCCGGAGCTGGGGCTCCAGCGCGGGGTCGTGAAAAACCGATAGGGGCAGGATGCCCGTGGTGTCCGGACGGATCACGAACAGGAGGGGACCTGCGGCCAGGGGCGCCAGGGAGTCCCGTCCGCTCTCCACGTGAACCCGGCGGCTTCCGGGAAGCCCCTGGGGCGTATAGCCCAGGAGAAGCAGTCGTCCGGTGTCTCCGGAGAGGACGTTCAGACCGACAAGGTCCACCATCACCGAGGAATCTGTGGGCGTGACGTTCACCTGCGCACCGGTGAAAGCCCCACCGGTCTGGACGTTGCCGTTCCAGACGTGATCCCCCACCACCTCCACCCGGATCCGGGCCACCCCCTGGGGAGGCTGAACGGGGAGGTTCAGCGCATAGGCCACTTCCAGGTCCACGGGGGTTCCGGCAAAGCCCTCGGCCGGGGCAAGCCAGGCGGTTCCGGACCCGGCCAGGTATCCGGAGAGGGAGACGCTTTCAAAACCGAGGGCGGGAAGGCCCTTCGGCGTGCTGTTTTCCGAGGTCTGCGCGGTGATCAGGTAATCCCCTTCCGGCGGGACCACCCACTGGACGTCCACCCAGCCCGTGTCGCCCTGAAGGAGGGTGAAGCCCGAAACGTCCAGGAAGGTGGGGGACACATTTGCGGTGGCCCCGGCAAAGGCCCCCCCCGGTGTGGCAGACAGCAGGTTTCCTCCGCTGGGGAAGAACACCCGGAATCCGTGGAGGGTGTCCGGAATGCTGCCCACCAGCGAAATTCGCAGGGAGGCCGTGTCACCGGCAAACCCCAGGGAGGGGCTCACCCACCACAGCCCGCTTCCGGCTGCATCCTGGAAAAAGAGGTCCTGATCCCCCCGGGGTTCAATTTTGCTGGCACCGAAGGCGAAAAAGAGCACCCCCCGCACGGCGGTGAGGGTGTCGCCGTTGGCGGGGGCATAACTGTATCCCGCCGCATCGTCCACCCGGACGGTGTCCCCGGGGCCGCCGTCGGAGATCATCCACTCTCCGAAACCCAGGTTGTTGTTCACCACCACGGCGTTTTCCACCTGGACCAGGACGCCTTCATAGGCTTCCGATGAATCGCATCCCGTGCAGAGATGGACCGCCCCCACCGTCCGGGCGGGCATGATCCTCGCCCGCTTTTTGAGAATTTTCACCGAATCCAGGGGGGAAATCTCGGTGATGCCGTTGTATTCTGTCACTGTCCCCCAGATCTGGACGCTGTCGCCTTCATCCAGCTGAGGAAGGGTTCCGGAAAAGTTTCCCGTGTAGACGTAGATCCCAGACCAGGGACCGGTGGTGTCCTGGACGAAAAAGCCGGTGATGGAAAACTGCCAGACAGAGGGCGGCGCGGTGACGATTCCGGTGAAGGTCACCCGCTGGCCGTTGAGGGGAGAGTCGCCGGTGGGATCGGTGGTATATTGAATGTCCTGAATCCGGACCTGCATATACTGCGCCCCGAGGGGGGAAGCCAGAAAAAACAGGACCCAGAAAGTGCGCAACGCCGTTCCTCCTTTTGGATGGTTCGCAGGCTTATTGTATCCCGTCTGCACAGAACCTTCAACGCTTCCGGTTCCTGAAAGATCAGATTGCCCGTAAGCCGGATGTTCCCCACCTGCCTGAAGGTTCATCGCCCTTTCTGTATGCTTTTCCTCGCAAGGAGGTGAGACCGTGAGCGTGAAGTGGATCGTGGCGCGCGGCATCCGGGTGCACAATCTGAAAAACATTGACGTCCGCATCCCGAGGGAAAAGTTTGTCGTGATCACCGGGCTTTCCGGTTCGGGAAAGTCCTCCCTGGCCTTTGACACCCTCTATGCCGAAGGACAGCGCCGGTATGTGGAGAGCCTTTCCGCCTATGCCCGGCAGTTTCTGGGCATGATGGAAAAACCCGATGTGGACCACATTGAAGGGCTTTCCCCGGCCATCGCGGTGGAGCAGCGCAAGGCCGCCCGGAACCCCCGGTCCACCGTGGCCACCGTCACCGAAATCTACGACTATCTCCGGCTGCTTTTCGCCCGGATCGGCAAACCCCACTGTCCCCACGACGGCACCCCCCTGAAAGCCCAGACCGTGGACGAGATGGTGGACCAGCTCCTCGCGCTCCCTGAAGGCACCCGCCTGATGATCCTGGCCCCGGTGGTGCGGGGACGGAAGGGAATCTACCGGGATCTCTTTCAGAAAATCGCCCGGAAGGGCTTTCTGCGGGTCCGGGTGGACGGGGAATTCTATGAGGTTGAAGAAGTTCCGGAACTGGAGCGCTATAAGCAGCACACCATTGAGATCGTGGTGGACCGTCTGGTCATCCGGGAAGGGATCCGTTCCCGCCTGGCCGAGAGCCTGGAGGTGGCCCTCCGGGAAGCGGAAGGTGTGGTCACCGTGATCATCGGGGAGGAGGAGCGTACCTTCGCCGAAACCCTGATGTGTCCGAAGTGCGGGTTTTCCATGCCCGAACCCGAGCCCCGTTTGTTTTCCTTCAACTCTCCCTACGGTGCCTGTCCGGTGTGCACCGGCATCGGCGTGAAGATTGAACTGGACCCGGAAGCGGTGGTCCGGCCCCATCTCTCCATCCTGACCGGAGCCATCAAGCCCTGGGGACCGCCCTCTCCCATGCTCCTCCGAAAAATCCAGCGTCTGGCCCGAACCTATGGCGTGAGTCTGGAAACCCCCTGGAAAGACCTTCCGGAGGATTTCCGCAACCTCATCTTGTTCGGAACCGAGGACCCCACGGATTTTGACATAGACCATCCCGAGCGGGATTACTTTGACTGGGAAGGCGTAATTCCTTCCCTGTGGCGCCGCTATCACGAAACCGAATCCGACTGGGTCAGGAGCGAAATTGAACGTTTTATGGTGATGCATCCCTGCCCGGCCTGCAAGGGCGCCCGCCTGAAGAAAGAGGCCCTGGCCGTCACGGTGGGCGGGAAATCCATCTGGGACGTTGCCCGCATGAGCGTGGAGGAAGCCCGTCGGTTCCTGTTGAATCTGGAACTTTCCGAACGGGAGGAGCTCATCGCCCGCCAGGTCATCAAGGAGATCGCCTCCCGGCTGGAGTTTCTGGAGAACGTGGGCCTGGGGTATCTCACCCTGGAGCGGCCCACCGAAACCCTTTCGGGCGGGGAAGATCAGCGGGTGCGCCTGGCCAGCCTCCTGGGTTCCGGACTCACCGGCGTGCTCTATATCCTGGACGAGCCCTCCATCGGCCTCCATCCCCGGGACGTCCACCGGCTCATCCAGACCCTCAAACGCCTGCGGGATCTCGGCAACACGGTGATCGTGGTGGAACACGACCAGGAAACCATTGAATCCGCCGACTGGGTGATTGATCTGGGTCCCGGGGCCGGCAAGCAGGGTGGGGAGATCGTGGCCGAAGGCCCGGTGGAGGTGATCAAGGAGCACCCCCGGTCCCTCACGGGACAGTATCTCTCCGGCCGGCGCACCGTCCCCCTTCCGGAACACCGGAAGGAGCCCGATGGGCGGTATCTGGTGCTCAAAGGCGTGCGCACCAACAACCTGAAAAACATCACGGTTTCCTTCCCCCTGGGACTGCTCATCGCCGTCACGGGCGTCTCGGGCTCGGGAAAATCCTCCCTGGTGCAGGACACCCTCTATAAGGCCCTGCGCCGCATCCTCTACGGCTCGCTGGAACCCCCCGGCCCCTACGATGAAATCCTGGGTCTGGAGCACGTTGACAAGGTGATCCACATTGATCAGAGCCCCATCGGAAGAACACCGCGTTCCAATCCTGCGACGTATACCAAAGCTTTTGACCCCATCCGGGCCCTGTTCGCCGCCACGCCCGAGGCGAAGGTCCGGGGCTACAAGCCCGGCCGTTTCTCCTTCAACGTGCGGGGGGGACGGTGTGAGGCCTGCCGGGGGGACGGCTATGTCCGGATTGAGATGCAGTTTCTCCCGGACGTGTATGTGCCCTGCGAGGTGTGCAAGGGCAAGCGGTATAACCGGGAGACGCTGGAGATCCGCTATAAGGGGAAGACCATCGCGGACGTGCTGGAGATGACGGTGGACGAGGCGTATGAGTTCTTTTCCGCCATTCCCCAGATTGAACGGCGTCTGCGTCTTCTCAGGGAGGTGGGGCTGGGGTATCTCCAGCTCGGCCAGCCGGCGCCCACCCTTTCGGGGGGTGAGGCCCAGCGCATCAAACTGGCCCGGGAACTCTCCAAGGTGCCCACCGGGAAAACCCTGTATATCCTGGACGAACCCACGACGGGGCTCCATTTTGAGGACGTCCGGAAACTGGTGGAGGTGCTGTTGCGGCTGCGGGAAGGCGGCAACACGGTGATCGTGGTGGAACACAACCTGGACGTGATCAAATCCGCCGACTGGGTGATTGACCTGGGACCGGAAGGGGGCGACCGGGGCGGCCAGATCGTGGCCGAAGGTCCTCCGGAAGTCATCGCCCAGAATCCCCGGTCCCACACCGGCCGGTATCTCGCCCGGGTGCTGGCCGGGG
>WFYF01000320.1 GCA_015490255.1 Caldifarciminota bacterium | reverse complement strand
CCCCCCGGGCCATAAGGAGGGCGGTGGGTTCGGAAACCGCACCGAAGTGCTGAAGGATCGCCCGGGGAACGCCGAGGAGGGCCTCCTTCACCCGGTTGTCATAGGCCACGATCCCGCCCAGGAAATAGCGGGAACTCCCGGGCACGTCCGTGATGGCCCCGGCAAGAAGGCCGGCCGTGCAGGATTCGGCCGTGGCCAGCCACCATCTCCGGGAAAGCAGCAGCTCGCCCACCTTCCGGGCACGCTCAAACCGATCCATGGTTCTCCTCCCGCAGTCCCTGGAGTTTTCCCCGAATGGAAATCGGTTTGTCCCGCCGCTCGTCCATTTTGACCACCGTGGACACCCGGACCGCGCCTTCCCGAAACACCGCTTCCTGCATGGCCACGATGGCTTCCAGAACACGCTTTTTGTCGCCCACCAGGGTGGTGAACATGGGCCCCACTTCCCACTCAAGGTCGGGAAAGTTTTCCAGCGCCTGGAGGGCCGCCCGGACAAACCGGCGCACGCTCGCACCCTCCCCCACGGGGGACACGCTCACCGCAGCCATCACGGGAAAGTTCTTCTCCCGGCTCAACGGTATCCTCCTTTTTCCACGCTGTAAAACAGGATGGTGCACCACCGCTTCACCTCCCGCTCACCCGGACGGGGCTCGTAGGGAATTCCCTCCCGGAAAGGTGCCTGAACCTGCACCGTATACACGCCGGGCTCATCGGGTTCCCAGGAGAACCGGATTTCCACATCCTGGCCCTTCACCCGCCACCGCGTGGCGGGGAGGGTGGGAAGGTTCCGATAGCGGAGGGAGAGATCCGGGGGTCCCACGCCGGCCACCGGTTCTCCGGGGCCATAGGAGGTCCAGTTCACCCGCTCGGGATCAGGCACGTCCCGGAGAATCACAATCTGGAGGGACTCAGGATCCAGAGCCGGATCCAGCCGTCCCGCCATGGAAAATTCCGGAAACCGCCAGGAGGGCCGCAGGGTCCAGCGGACCCGGGCGGTGATCATATAGACCACGAGATAAAAGGTGTCCCGGCTGACGGCGACCCCGACGTCGGCGTGGGTGTGGCAGGGATCCAGCAGGCTCCGCCGGTGGTGCCAGAACGCAAGTGCATCCCGCTCCACCATCATCCGGAGACCCTCCCGGACCGCCTCTTCCAGTCCTCCGTCCTGCCAGAGAAGTCCCGGAGTTCCGGTTGCCCAGAGGGCATAGAGGTTTTCCTCAAAGGCGTCTTTCCCCCACACCCGGGACCACGGGAGAAACGGGCCATAACCCTGCGGGGAGTAGTGGGAAAAAACTCCCCACCGCATCAGGTTTTCGGCTTTCCTGCGAGCAAGTCCCGTGGTGATCAGCCGCACGGGAGGTGATCCGTACGCCTCCCGAAGCCGATTCAGCTCTTCCAGGGCAATCCGGCGTCCCTCCTCCTGGCTGAACAGACCCAGAAGAAGCAGCAGGGTCATCCCGCCCTGACCTCCCCCTTTCCCAGAAGTTCCCGGGCCACCTGAAGCACCGCGGGATCTTCGGGATCCCCCAGCATCCGGGCGATTTCCACCACGCGATCCTCGCCGGAAAGCACCTGAAGACGCATCCGCACGGGTTTGCCTTCCTCTTTCACCACCCGGTGGTGAGTGCGGGCGCGGGCGGCCACCTGGGGCCAGTGGGTGATGGCCACCACGCTGTGATGGGCTCCGAGATCCCGGAGCATCTCTCCCACGGCATGGGCCGTGTCTCCCCCCACCGCGGCGTCAATCTCGTCCAGCACCACGAGGGGAACGGCAAGCTCGCCAGAGAACACGGCAAGCAGCGCGAGAGAAAGGCGGGCCCGCTCGCCGCCTGATGCCCGGGAGGCGTCCATGAGGGCATCCCCGTGGGCGTGGAAAAGCAGATGAATCCGGTCTTTCCCGAAAGGACCGGGAGGGGCCTCTTCCCGGATCAGGACCACCCGGGCCCGGGGCAATCGGAGCTTTTTCAGGTGTGCCTGAATCTTTCGGGAGATCTCGGGGAGCACGGCTTCCCGCGCCTGCGTAAGGCCACCGGCCAAGCGGTCATAGGTCCCCGAGAGTTTCTCCACCCGTGTTTCCGCTTCCTGAAGGCGGGCCTCCAGCCCGGAAAGCTCCTCCCACTCCTTTTCCAGTCGTTCCCGCACCGCGAGGAGGCCTTCAAAATCCGTGTGATACCGGAGCATCAGGGACCGCACCCGCTCGCCTATGGTTTGAAGCCGGACCCGCTCCTCTTCGTCCATTTCCAGTCCGTCTGCATAGCGCTCCAGGTCCCGCTTCTGCTCCTCCAGGAGATCCACCACCCTGGCAAGCTCGTCCCGGGCGGGCACCAGGCCTGGATCCAGATTCGCCGCCTCCTCCAGCCGGCGAAGGGCTTCCGTCAGGGCGTCGGTGCCGGACTGCATCGCCGAACCGGTTTCCCGCAAAAGGGTCGCAAGCTCCTGCAGGTGCTCCATCCGATCCAGCTCCCGGGAAATCTCCTTCCAGGCCTCAGGATCGGGAAGTTCTGCAAAGAGTGCACGTTCGTGGGCCAGAACCTCCTCCCGGAGGCGCTTTTCCGCAAATCGCTCCCGGAGGGTCTGAAGTTCCCGCTGCGCCCGGGAAAGCGCCTCATACACCTCCCGGATCTTCCGCCGCTCTGCCTCCAGACCGGCATAGGCATCCACCAGCGAAAGAAGTTTTTCCGGATCCCCCACCAGATTCTCCTGCTGCTCGTGGAACAGGGCCAGGGAATCCGCGATTTTCCGGAGCAGGCGAAGGGTGGCCGGCGTGTCCTGAATGAACACCCTGCCCCGCCGGCGTTCAGGGTCCCACACCCGGCGAAGGATCAGCGGGGCTTCGTCCGGCAGTTCGTGGGCACGGAGAATCTGCCGTACGCCTTCGGAGATTTCCTCCACCACCAGGGTGGCGTCCAGGGGATCCCCGGTGGGGAGATCGCCCCCCAGGGCAAACCGGAGACTGCCTGCAAGGAGGGATTTCCCCGCCCCTGTTTCACCCGTGACAGCAAGGAACCCCTCCGGAATCTCCCAGGTGACTTCGCCGAAATAGGCAAGCCCCCGCGCCTTCAGGGTGAACATGGTCCTATCATACACTCTGGACAATGAACCGTCTTCAGAACCATACGTTGAAGCCTGCCTGAACTTCACGCGCTGTCTCCTGACAGAACGGGGCAAATTCCTTACAATTCAGGCATGATGAAGGGCCTTCCGTTTCCCGAGCACGGTCCGTGCTTTGTCTGCGGGTCGGAGAACCCGAAAGGAATGGGGGTGCGCTGGTTTCTCATGGAAGACGGCTCCATCCGGGCCGAACACACCTTCACCATCCATGAGCAGGGACCTCCGGGGTTTGCCCATGGAGGCGCCCTGGCGGCGGTGCTGGATGAGGCCATGGGCATGGCTGTGTGGGGTCGGGGACACCGGGTGGTGGCCGTGCAGCTGGAGGTGGAATATCACCGTCCCGTGCCCCTTCATACCCCTGTCGTGGTGGAGGCCCGCATCACGGACCGGGGACGGTGGGGCATCCGTGCGGAAGGACGTCTCACGGTCAACGGCAAAATCGCCGCCGTGGCCCGGGGGATCTATGTGGAAGCCCCCCATCTCTTTGACGAGGCCTTTGTGGCCAGCATCCAGGAAAAGGCCCGCAGGGTGGAAGAGGAGGAACGCCGCCATGGCTGAAGGATGGAAAGGTCCCATCAAGGAAATTGCCCCGAACACCTGGATGATTCCCCAGGACCACAAACCCGGCATGCGGGTGCCTGGAATCATCTACGCTTCAAAAGAGCTGCTGCAGCATATTCTCAGGGACAAAGCCCCGGAACAGGTGGCCAATGTCGCTACTCTCCCCGGTATTCTTCAGGCCTCTTACGCCATGCCCGACATCCACTGGGGATACGGTTTTCCCATCGGTGGGGTGGCCGCCATGGATATGGAAGAAGGGGTGGTTTCTCCCGGCGGCATCGGCTTTGACATCAACTGCGGCGTGCGGATGATCCGCACCGATCTCACCCGGGGAGACATTGAGCCCTATCTGGACCGGATTCTGGATCTTCTCTATCACAACGTTCCCTCCGGTGTGGGGGCCAAGGGGAGGGTGCGCCTCTCGGCCAGAGAACTTCGGGAGGTGATGGTGAAAGGGGCCCGCTGGGCGGTGGAAAGGGGGTACGGCTGGGAAGAAGACCTGCTGCGGATGGAAGAAAACGGCCAGATGCCCGGGGCCAACCCGGATGCGGTTTCCCAGCGTGCCGTGGAGCGGGGCCGTCCTCAGATCGGCACCCTGGGCTCGGGCAATCACTTTCTGGAAATCCAGGTGGTGGAGCGCATTTTCCATCCCGAAGCGGCAAAGGCCATGGGGCTGTTTGAAGGTCAGGTGGTGATCATGATCCACTGCGGCAGTCGGGGGTTCGGTCACCAGATCGCGGATGATTATATCAAACGCATGAAGCGGGCAATGGCAAAATACGGCATCCGGGTTCCGGATCCCCAGCTTGCCTGTGCTCCCATTCCGTCTCCCGAGGCCCGGGATTATCTGGGGGCCATGATCAGCGCGGCCAACTTCGCCTGGGCCAACCGGCAGATGATCACCCACTGGGTCCGGGAATCCTTTGAGAAGGTGCTGGGGAAGTCCGCCGAATCTCTGGGCATGCACCTGATCTACGACGTGGCCCACAACATCGCCAAAATTGAAGAGCACACCGTGAACGGCGAGAAACGCCGGGTTCTGGTCCACCGCAAAGGGGCCACCCGGGCCTTTCCGCCAGGGCATCCCGCCATCCCGGAGATTTACCGATCCATCGGCCAGCCCGTGCTGATTCCCGGGAGCATGGGCACGGGATCCTATATTCTGGTGGGCCACCACGCTTCCATGGAAAAAAGCTTCGGTTCCACCTGCCACGGTGCGGGACGCCAGCTTTCCCGCCGGGCGGCTGACCGGATGGCCCGATCCAAGAACGTTTATCAGGAACTTGCCGCCATCGGGGTGAAGATCCGGGCGGCCTCCCATGCCACCGTCCGGGAGGAAATTCCGGAGGCTTATAAGAATCTGGACCTCGTGGTGGATGTGGTGGACCGGGTGGGCCTGTCCCGGAAAGTGGCCCGCCAGCGGCCCATCGGAGTGGTGAAAGGGTAAAATGCCCCGCCTGGTCCGCCTCTATGTGAAAACCGCCTTTGTGCATCTGATGCTGGCGCTCACTCTGTGGGCGTGGAAAGGCCTGGTCTATCCTTTCCGGCCCGCCTTTCTCCACCTGTTTTTCATCGGCTGGCTGCTTTTCCTGATCTTCGGTGTGGCCCACTG
>WFYF01000319.1 GCA_015490255.1 Caldifarciminota bacterium | reverse complement strand
CCTCCAGGGTGATCCTGTGGCCCACGGAAACGTACACAGGTTTCACGCCCGTACGGGTGCGCACCACCGCGCCCCGGGTTTCCATGTATACATCCCCCCGCCGGGGTCCCGGCATCCCCTCCGGGCGCACCAGCGGCGACTTGGCCACCCCGATGGTGGGGCGATTCACCAGAAGGCCAAAATGGGCGGCCACGCCAAACCCCCGGGGATGCCAGATGCCCTGACCGTCCACCAGAAAGAGATCCACATCGGAGGAAAGTTTGCGAAACGCCCGATGCAGCACGGGAAGCTCCCGGAAGGAAAGGAGTCCAGGAACATAAGGGAAACACACCGACAACGTGTGGGTGACCACTTCCACCACTTCCAGGTCGGGCCAGGAGAGCACCACGATACCCCCCACCATCTGCCGACCCGGACGGTGATAGGACACGTCCACCCCGGCAATCCGGCGGATGGGGCCTGCGAGAGGTTCCGTCCGCACCCGGGAGGCCAGGCGGCGCTGGAGTTTCTGGAGACGCCGGGGCTCACGGACGAATCGCACGATAGAGCACCACGGTTTCCAGGGTCAGGGGGGTGGCCCGAACCTTTGCAAACCCGGCTTTCCGGAGCTCGCGGCGGATGATCGCCGGCGGCGGGAACGCCGCGATGGAATCACCCAGATACCGGTAGGCATCCACCACATCTTTGCCGGCAATCACGCGAACAAGCACGGGCGCGATGCGACGCAAATAGAACATATACACCTCCCCCCACAGCGGAATGCGGGGGGCGTTGAATTCCAGGATGTGCACCCGCCCACCCGGGCGCAGAACCCGGAAAAATTCCCGGAAGGCCTGCATACGGTCCGGGAAGTTCCGGATTCCGAAAGCCACGGTGATGAAGTTCACCGAAGCATCCCGCAGGGGCAGTGCCAGAGCATCGCCCTGAAGATACACCCCCGGGCGGATGCGGCGGGCCAGCAGAAGAGGAGATCGGGCGACATCCAGACCCAGAACCGTCCGCACCCCGGGCCGGAGGACCAGACGCTCGGTGGATTCTCCTGTCCCCGCCGCCACGTCCAGCCCTGTGCCGGTGAGTTCCCGAACCATGTGATAGCGCCACCACGCATCCAGCCGCAGTGAAAGGAGATGGTTGAACCGGTCATACACACCCGAGATGCGCTCAAACATCCACCGGGTACTCAAGGGAAACCTCCAGATGACGCGCCAGCACCGCTTTTCCCCGGACCACCCTCCCCGGCCAGGGGGTTTCGGAAGAAGGCAGGCGGACATCCACCACCGTGATGTTCGGGGATAAGGCTTCCAGAAAAAAGCGCTCCGGCTCGCCGGGGGCGCACCAGAACAGCACCTCCACCTCCCGGAGAAAGTCCTGAAGGGGTTGGACAGGGTGAAAAGTGAGGCTGAAGGTGTCAAAAAGTTTCAGCGTGTCAATGGGAGCCCGGCGGGTGATCAGGCGGAGTTTTCGGACCCCTGCCCGGCGGGCGGCATACAGGGCACTGCGTCCGGTGTGACCGCTTCCCACCACCCCCACCACCCGGTTTTTCATCGCCACCATGTTCCGCAGAGCCCGCCAGAGGGGGTGGATGCCGCGAAATCCCCGGGGCGTCCGGAGCAGCATGCTTGTGGAACGGATGTCCACGCTTTCCTGATCCAGCTCGGAAAGGAAGGGAAGGATGCGGATGCCGAAGGGCGGAAGCAGCACCACCCGATCGTAGGGAAGGGCCAGCAACCGCGCCTGAACTTCCCGGAGGTCCCGGGCGGGGAAGGTTTCTTCCCGAATTCGGAGCGTTGCCGCGTGTTCGTCATACACCGCGAAGGGATAGGGGAGTTCCAGCGGCCTGTCTGCCAGAAGAAGCACGTTCATGTCCCGCGGAATTTTCGTTCAAGATACGGGAACCATTGCTCCCGAAGGGCCTGTTCAATCAGGTCCGCCACCCACCGATATTGAGACACGGGCTGTCCGATGGGGTCTGGCATATCAAAGGAGGCAAGACGGGCCACTTTCCCGCGGCCTCCGAGGGCTTCCACTTCCCGGGCATGGGCTTCCGTCATGGCCAGAATGAGATCCGCCCAGGCGATCCACTCGGGGGTGAGTCGGTGGGAGGTGTGGGAAAAGGGAATGCCCCGTTCCCGGAGCACCGTGATGACTTCCCGGGCGATGGGGCCACCCTCCAGCGCTGCAGTCCCCGCGGAATCCACTTCCACCGGGAGTCCCTTTTCCCGGACCCAGGCCTGCAACATTCCGTGGGCCAGGGGACTGCGGCAGGTGTTGCCCGTGCATACCAGGAGAACCCGGAGGGGACGGTCCGCTTTCCATGTGATTACTTCCCCGAGCGTTTCCTCTATGGCAAGAATCCCGACGGGACCGGGGCGGAAGAGGGCGGGAGGAGAAACAGAACAGTCCACCAGCGTGGAAGGAAGCCCTCCTGGCGCACGGCCCGGGAGCACCCCATCCAGACGCGCGGCGAAATCCGGAGGCAGATCCTCCGGAGATAGAGCTGGCGGCGCACCGCTGGGGTTGGCGCTGGTGGAGGCAAGGCCCTCCGGGAAAGCCGCGAGCAGCTCCTGCGGAAAAGGCGGAGCGGGATGACGCACCCCCAGCGTGTCTCCGTGCAGAAGGCCCTCCGGATACCCTTCCGCGGGGATCACCAGACTCAGGGGGCCCGGCCAGAACGTCTCGCTCAGCTTCTCTGCACAGGGACAGGGCCGGGAGAGAACGTCGGACAGCCCCTCGCGGGTGGTGAAGAGGATCAGGGGTTTCTCCCGGGGCCGTCCTTTCAGGGCATAAATCCGGTTGATCACCTCCGGGACGGGCAGGCCGACAAGGCCCATCACCGTATCCGTGGGCAGGGCCACAATGCCGCGTTCTTTCAGGATGGTGATGGCATCCTGCGGGGAAGAAAGCACCTTCATAAGGTGAACTGGAAGCCGAAGATCACGGGGATGGGCGAACCTTCAAGGGGAAAGGTGACTTCAAGGGCCAGGCCGGCCGGAGGCCAGGAGCCCGTGGCCCGGCGGGACATCATGCGGACCCCGAGATAGAGGGCCCGATAGGTGTGAAGGGCCTCCACAGCGAAGGCCTCGTTGAATTTGGAAAGGCCTGTGGCGGGGGAATGGGCATAGTCGGGCATGCGCACCAGGGTGAACCCACCATAAATGGAAGAATAGCGAGAGGGATCAAAGCTGAAAAGCAGGTCTGTGCGCCAGGTCAGGGCGGCAGCAACGGGGTGATAGCCCAGATACCCCGCGATCATGCCGTTCAGGGCAGAAGGAAGGGCCTGTCCGAGCCACTGGAACCGGAGTACAGGACCGAGTCCCTCCCCCAGGCTGCCCCGGAGCCCGCCGTCCAGACCGGGGCCGATGCCGTAGAGAAGGTGCCCACCAAAGTTGGGCAGGCCATACACCGTGCCTTCAGCCTCGGCGCGCTGACGGTCCTGGCGGGTGGCATAGAGGGGATAGTTCACGAAGAAGCCCCACTCTGAGTGTCCGGGACGCACCGCCCGGGCCGTCTGAAAGGTGCCGAAGAAACAGCCGTTGAGGGAGAAGAAAAGAAGGAGAACCAGAAGAGAGCCCGCGGGCGGACTCGAACCGCCGACCTCGTCCTTACCAAGGACGCGCTCTGCCTCCTGAGCTACGCGGGCCCGAAAAAAATGCAGAAAACTCCTGGTTTTCATCCGCATCAACTGGAGCGGGCGACGGGACTCGAACCCGCAACCCCCAGCTTGGAAGGCTGGTGCTCTACCATTGAGCTACGCCCGCAGAAAAAAACGTGGGAGGGGGAGGATTCGAACCCCCGAAGGCGAACGCCACCGGGTTTACAGCCCGGCCCCTTTGGCCGCTTGGGTACCCTCCCACGTTGTTGCCGAAGATTTCCAAAGATCTTGTCTTCAAGCTGGCGGAGGGATTCGAACCCCCGACCCGCGGATTACAAATCCGCTGCTCTACCCCTGAGCTACGCCAGCTTTTGCCCTATCAGGCGGAAAGTATTGTACAGGCAGGCCCCGAAACTGTCAACGTTTGGGGTTCCCGATCTCCAGACGAAAGCATTGGACATTTCCCCTTTCCAACAGGGGGAGAGAAGACTTACCCCATCCAATTCCCAAGGGGAATTGGATGGGGACCCTGTCAAAACATCTATACCCCACAAAAGTCCTTTCGGTTCAGCTGGGATGATTTTTCGGGGTTCCCTTGTGGATTTTCGGGACCCACGCGGTTTTCTCGGGAAAGCTGTGTGGAGGAATATTACGATGCGCCCGAAGGCGATGCAGATGTGGTTTTTCCGGAGGGTGTGCTGGATGCGTGGGATGATCAGGGGCGCCTGGTCCGTCTCGTGATGCTTCCCTAGAATTTTGATGTTGACGGCATCCTTGAGGTCGCCCGCAGTCATCCGGAGGTGCTTCAGGATTTGCGGTTTGATGTGAAGGGGCTTGGCAAGGATCTCACTTTTGAGGAGATGATTTGCCGCGCGTGGGAGAAAGTTCAGAAAGACCCGGAGATTGCGGCTCTGCTCCCACCTCGTACCGCCTGCAATCCAGACCGTGAGAAAGATAGTGATTCTCTTTGAGCGATTGGGGCACGACAGGGGTGGAGAAGTGCAAGTG
>WFYF01000318.1 GCA_015490255.1 Caldifarciminota bacterium | reverse complement strand
GTCCTGTCTGGAAGAAACCGCCCGGAAAGAGCAGGGCCGGTTTGTGATCGGGGTGGACCTCGTGCAGCTTTCCTATCGCAAATACTTTTTTGACCTCCGGCTGTGGGATCAGGAGGAGAAGCGGGTGGTCTATCGGACCCAGTATGCCTTCTCCGACATCGCCGACCTGGAGCGGGCCGCGCGGGTGCTCGCCCGGGCCCTCCTTTCAGGGCGTCAGGCCGATGAGATTCTGGCCGAGGGGTGGAAAAAGAAGCCCAAGATGGGGCTGAGCATCCGGGGAGGTTACAATTACTTCGTGGGTCCCAACTCCTATCGTCGCTGGACGGACGAATCCCGTCAGTTCGCCGAGCCGGAGCCCCGCCGGGCCTTCAACTTTGACGTGGTGTTCACCTATTTTATGGGGGAGCGGTGGGCCCTGGACATGGACTTCCGGATTGAGCTCATCTACCGGGGCCTGCAGTTCATGCTGCCCGTGAATTACTATGCCTTCCGCATCAAGTCGCCAGACATGTGGGTCTTCGGGCAGGCCGGTCCCCTGTTCGGCTTCGGCCCCACCCTGGAGAAATACCCCGGTGATTTCTGGCGGAGCGGCCGGGACGGCTTCGGCTTCCTGGTGGGGGTGGGGGCGGTGTTCTTCCCCTCCTATGACCTGAGCGTGGTGGGGAATCTCCGCTATACCTATCTGGACAACCCGGTGGGGGACCAGGGCATCACCCTCTCCTTCGGGCTCATGTGGTCCCCCATGGTCCGTGAATCCTGACGTTTTACTTTCCCTTTTTCCGGGAGCCTCTTTCTTTCCCCCGACGCCGGGGACGGAGGAGGCTCCCGTATCCGGCAAGCAGAAGCAGGGCCCCGATGGGCGCGAGATACACCCCCACAAAGGGATCCGTTTCGGTGGGAGCGATGCCGCCCAGGAGAAAGCCCAGGGGCATCAGGATCACGCCGGCGACGAAGGCCCGGTTGGGCTGGTCCAGGTGCGTGGTGACGAAGAGATAGAGGAAAGAAAGCAGCAGGCCGTGGGCGTGGGCAAGCGTCCACATCAGCCGCCGAACGGGATGGGCGAGATAGGCGGAGATCTTCAGTCCGTGCAGCCCCTCCAGCCCCAGCCCGAAGAGGAGCCACACCCCGATCCACCACCAGATCCAGTTGTCCGGGGAGCGCACCTTATTCTCCGAACTCAAACTCTTCCTCCTGTCGTGCGGCGATGAGGGCCTCCAGTTCTTCCGCAGGGGGGATCTGTTCAGCCCAGGCAGCGGCTTCCTCCCAGGGGATGCCCCGGGCAGCCAGCACCCGCCGGGCAAAGGTTCGCACAATGGGATAGGGGTCCCGCAGGGCTTCCTTCAGCACCTGCTGCACCCACGGGGTCCGGAGGTCCCACCGTTTCAGATGCTCCACCAGGATCACCCGGTAAACCACATCCCCTTCTCCGAATCCGCGGAGGGCCTCCGGCATCTGAAAGCGGGGGTCTGGCGGCCCCATCACAGGAAGCCCCCACAGGCGGTGGACCTCCTCTGTAGCCCAGAACACGCTTTTGTCCAGATGACACAGGTTGCATGCGTTGGGGCGGCCCCACCGGGCAGTCACCGTGGGATCCGGATTTTCAATCCGGTGACTGGGGTGGATGGACATCACGCCATACACGATGGCCGGCATGTGGCAGTCCTGACACCGGACTTCGGGCGGATGATGGGTGTGGGCGCGCCGGGTTTCAGGATCGGCGTAGGTTTGATGGCACTGCGTGCAGGCCAGGTCGGTGCGCATTTCGGGCGGGATCATGCCGGCAGGATCACCCTCGTGGGCCCGGTGGCAGGTGGTGCAGGTGAAGGGTTCGCCGGGGCGCTGGTTCAGGAAACAGGGAGAGGCCAGAAGCCCCTGGAGCTCATAGGCGGTGAGCCGGGGGGTGCCGTCCTTCCAGAAACGCAGGTGGAAAAGCTTGTAATCCGGAAGGGTGTCGTCGGGGGCCAGGGGTTTGTAATAGGTGAAAAGATCCTCCCCGGGGATATACGGGTCGCCCCGGGTGATGAGTTCCCCGATGCGATTGAGGGGATGGGGCAGGCGCTGGCCGTGGCACTGGCCGCACACCTGCACCGCCCGCAGGGGCGGGAGTTTTTCCGGGTGGACGATGGTGGGATCCTTTTTCCGGAAATACGTGAAAAGCAGCCGTCGCAGGGGATTCCGGTTTTTGCGGGCATGGGTTCTGCCGGGAGCGTGGCATTCCTCACAGGCGATCCCGAGTTCTTCCACGGTGGAGCGGTAAACCTTGAGCTGGGGGTCCAGGTTGGGATGGGGACCGGTGTTGTGACAGAAAATGCAGTTCACGTTCCAGAGACCGTATCCGTCCAGAAAACTTTCCATCCCCGGGGGACGCTCCCGCCGGAAAAAGGCTTCCGGGATGGGGAAAAACCGCCGGTCCTGGATGCTGTAGAACACCGGGATCCGGTGAATCACCCCGTTCACGTCAATGGCGAACTGCTGCATCCGGTGAGAGCCGATGAAAAACCGGATGGGAAACGTGTGGATTTTGCCGTCCAGATAGGGAAGGGTGACGTAATAGCGATCTCCCCGGCGCTGGAAGCGGACCGGAATGCCATACACGTTCAGGGTGGTGTCCTCAATGGGAGCCCCGACGTGTTCCGGGGTGGCCGGGGTGGTCATGGTCCGGTGATAGGTCCGGGCCCAGGAATCGTGGTGGAGGGGATGGCACACCCGGCACTCCCGGCTGGTGATCCACTCACCCCACCGCGGTGGCCGGTCGGGAGAGAGGGCGTGGACCACGCCGGCAACCACCGCCCCTCCCAGCACCAGGGCAACCCCGATTTTCCCCCACATTCTGGTGTGAAAGGTACAGGCACCACCGGGAAAGGTCAACCCGAACGGGGAAATCCAATCCGATGCCTCACGAGAAAAACCCACGTGAAGCGGGATGGATGCCTCACAGAATCCACACGTTTTCCTGACCCCCGGAGAGGAAGGGCAAACAACACCTGCTGAAAACGCAGGATCTTTGCAGGTGAGGCACGGCGCCATGTTGTCCGGTCCCGGGGCAGGCTTTACAATAACGTCGTGACCTTCTGGATTGGCGCGGTTTTCGGGCTGGGTCTCCTGATCCTGATTCACGAGCTCGGGCACTTTCTCGCGGCTCGTGCGGGGGGCATTCGTGTTCGCACCTTTTCCATCGGCTTCGGTCCCAAACTTCTCCGGGTCCGGAAGGGCGAAACCGAATACGCTCTGTCGGCCATCCCCTTCGGGGGCTATGTCCACATGGCCGGAGAAACGGAAGAAGATGAGCCCGGGGGGTTTCTCTCCCGTCCTCCCTGGATCCGCCTGGGCGTGGTGCTGGCCGGACCGCTGGCCAACCTTCTCTTGGGATTTTTCCTTTACTGGGGAGCCTATAGCCTGGTGGGGCTTTCCGAGCTCCCCGGCAACACGGTGGGGGAGGTGGCCCCGTCCTCCTGGGCCGCCCAGGCCGGTCTTCAGCCGGGGGATCAGATCCTGGCGGTGAACGGAGAGCCTTTCCAGGGCTGGTCTGCCTTCATGGAGTTTTTCCTCCACGCCACGAAGGAGGACTCCATCCTTTCCGTCACCGTTCTCCGGGAAGGGGACACCCTCACTCTCCAGGCGCCGGTTACCGGCATCTCCGATCTGGGCATCCAGCCGGCCATCCCCCCGGTGATTGCCCGGGTGGTGAGGGGCAAGCCTGCAGAGGTGGCCGGCCTTCAGCCGGGAGATCGGATTCTCGCCGTGAACGGCCATCCCGTGCGGTGGTGGCACGAGATGGGAGACTATGTGGTCTCTTCGCCAGGCATTCCTCTTGAACTCCTGGTGCTTCGCGGGGAGGATACCCTGACCTTCACGGTGGTGCCCGAGCCCATGCCCGACGACCCCACCAGGGGCTTTCTCGGCGTGGTGGCCCCCACCCGTACCCGGCGCCTTCCGTTCCTTGAAGGGGCTCAAAAGGCGTGGGAGCGGTCCATTCGCGCGGCCGGACAGGTGGTGGGCGGACTGGTCAAACTGTTCCGGCGGGAGGTCTCCACCCGGGAACTCGGGGGACCCGTCCTGATCGGCAAAGTCATCGGAGAGAGCGCGGAAGTGGGCGCCTTTCCCTTTTTAAGTTTGCTGGCCCTGATCTCCATCAACCTGGGTCTGCTGAACCTCCTGCCCCTGCCCGTGCTGGACGGCGGGCATGTGGTATTCCTCCTTCTGGAAATGCTGGCCCGACGCCGCCTGCCCCTCAAAATCCAGGCGGCCATCCATACGGTGGGTCTGGCGGCCCTTCTTCTCCTTATGCTGTATCTCACCGTGCAGGACATTGGACGCATTTTATCAGGAGGTTAACGTTATGGAAGGGTTTCTCTTTGCGGCGGCGGGAGGCGAGTCTTCGGTGGCCCACAAGATGGTTCTCCTCGCCTTCCAGCTGGGGGTGATCCTTTTTGCGGCGAAACTCGCCGGAGAATTCACGGAGCGGGTCCTCAAACAGCCCGGTGTGCTCGGGGAGCTGGTGGTGGGCATCCTGATCGGCCCCTATATGCTGGGAAGCCAGATCCACATCCCCGGCCTGGGCGTGCTCTTTCCCCTTCATTCCGGCAACATTCCCGTGTCCACGGAACTCTATGCGGTGGCCCAGCTGGCGGTGATTCTCCTGCTCTTTCTGGCCGGGCTGGAAACCGATCTGGAACAGTTTTTCCTCTATCTGCGGCCGGCCGTGCTGGTGGGGCTGGGGGGTGTGATCTTTCCCTTCTTTTTCGGAGCCTTTCTCACCCAGCTCTGGGGCCTCACGCCTTCCTGGACTCACCCGGAGGCCCTGTTCATCGGGGCAGCCATGGTGGCCACCTCCGTGGGCATCACCGCCCGGGTGCTTTCGGATATCAAACGCCTCAACACACCGGAAGGGGTGACCATTCTGGCCGCGGCGGTGGTGGATGACGTGCTGGGGATCCTGGTCCTGGCCATCGTGCTCTCCATTGCGGAGCATGGGGAGGTTTCCCTCGCTCAGGCAGGCTGGATCGCCTTCAAAGCCGCGGGGATCTGGATTGTCCTGCTGGCTGTGGGGCTTCTGCTCGCAGAGCCTTTCGTTCGGTGGCTCAAGCGGTTCCGGTCCAGCGGTGCGGCTGTGGCTCTGGCCTTTGCCATGGGATTGATCTTTGCCGCCGTGGCCGAGATGTTCGGCCTGGCCATGATCATCGGGGCCTATGCGGCGGGGCTGGCCCTGTCCAAAACCGACTATGCGGAGGAGCTTTTCCACCATCTTGAAGGGCTGGGACACGTCCTGGTCCCGGTGTTCTTTGTGGTGATGGGGATGCTGGTCAATCCGGCAGAAACCACCCACGCCCTGGCCTTCGGGGTGGTCCTCACCCTCCTTGCGGTGGTGGGCAAGGTGGTGGGTTGCGGTCTTCCCGCGCTGGCCGCCGGTTTCAACCTGCTGGGGGCCACACGGATCGGCATCGGGATGCTCCCCCGAGGTGAAGTGGCCCTGATCGTGGCCGGCGTGGCCCTCTCCCGGGGTGCCATTCCCCAGGATATTTACGGCGTTGCCGTGTTCATGACCATGATCACCACCCTGCTGGCACCCATGTTCCTGGTGCCTCTCTTCTCCAACCTGAAAAGCGGGGTGCGTGCCCGAGCCACGAGGGAGGAGGTGGTGGAATGAAAGACCTGAACCGTGTCATTGCAACGGACTGCGGGAGCACAACCACCAAGGCCATTCTGATTGAAAAGACCGAAGAGGGCTATCGCCTGGTGGCCCGGGGGGAGGCCCCCACCACGGTGGAAAAGCCCTTTGAAGACGTCACCGTGGGGGTGCGCAACGCCATCCACGAGCTGGAGGAGCTCACAGGCCTGAAACTCCTGGAGGATACGGAAGAAACCCGGATCCTGAAACCCATGAAAGACGCGCGGACAGGCACGGATCTCTATGTTTCCACCTCCTCCGCCGGCGGGGGCCTCCAGATGCTGGTGGTGGGAGTGGTGAAGTCCATGACCGCCGAGAGCGCCGCCCGGGCCGCCCTGGGAGCGGGGGCCATTGTGATGGAGGTGATCGCCACCAACGACGGACGCCTGCCCCACGAGCGCATCGCCCTCATCCGTCGCCTGCGTCCCGATATGATTCTGCTTGCGGGAGGCACGGACGGGGGAACCGTGAAGCACGTGGTGGAGATGGCGGAACTCATCCGGGCCGCCGATCCCAAACCCCGTTTCGGATCCACCTATAAACTCCCCGTGATTTTCGCAGGGAACAAAGACGCCCGGGAGGAGATCCGGCGCATCCTGGGGGATCAGGTGGATCTCTATATCGTGGACAACATCCGGCCCGTGCTGGAGCGGGAAAACCTGGGACCCGCCCGGGAGAAGATCCACGACCTCTTCATGGAACACGTGATGCAGCAGGCCCCGGGTTACAACAAGCTCATGGGACTGGTGGACACCGCCATCATGCCCACCCCCGGTGCGGTGGGCTATCTGGTGGAGCGGGTGGCCCGGGAATATGATCTTCAGGTGGTGGGTGTGGACATCGGCGGCGCCACCACCGACGTGTTCAGCGTGTTCAAGGACCCCACCGGGGAACCGGTCTTCAACCGCACGGTTTCCGCCAATCTGGGGATGAGCTATTCCGTCTCCAACGTGCTGGTGGAGGCGGGCATGGAAAACGTGATGCGGTGGGTGCCTTTTGAGATGGACGAGGCCGAGGTGCAGAACCGGATCCGGAACAAGATGATCCGGCCCACCACCATTCCCCAGACCCTGGATGCCCTGATCATTGAGCAGGCCATTGCCCGGGAAGCCCTGCGCCTGGCCTTTGAACACCACAAAGCCATGGCCGTCACCCTCAAGGGGGTGCAGCAGGCCCGGGATATTTCTGAAGCGTTCGCCCAGACCGGAACCGGCCGGAGCCTGGTGAACCTGATGGCGCTGGACCTCCTGATCGGTTCGGGCGGCGTGCTTTCCCATGCGCCCCGCCGGGTCCAGTCCGCCCTGATGATGCTGGACGCTTTTGAGCCGGAAGGGGTGACGGAACTCACGGTGGACTCCATCTTCATGATGCCTCACCTCGGCGTGCTGGCGAAGGTGCACGAGCAGGCGGCCATGGAGGTGTTCTTCCGGGATTGCCTGGTGCGGATCGGCACGGCGGTGGCCCCAGTGGGGCGGGCCAAACCCGGCGCATCCTGTCTGGATGTCACCCTCACCTACGGAGATGGCCGGACCGAACGCCTTTCCCTGACTTTCGGAGAGATCCGCCGGATTCCTTTGCCTGTGGGAGAAAAGGTGCGAGCGGTGCTGGAGCCCGCCCGGGGGT
>WFYF01000317.1 GCA_015490255.1 Caldifarciminota bacterium | reverse complement strand
GGTGCTGGAGCACCTGACGGCGGAGGGGTTCCGGCCGGCGGGGGTGGTGACCACGCCGCCGGCGCCCCGGGGGCGGGGGAAAAAACGCCAGCCCACGCCACAGGCGGTGCATGCCCGGGAACAGGGGTTGCCCCTCTGGGAGACCCGCAAACCCCACCATCCGGAGGTGCTGGAAGCACTGCGCGCCCTGAAGCCCGACTTTCTTCTGGTATGCGACTACGGTGTGATTCTGAAACCTTCCGTGCTGGCGCTTCCCCGCTTCCTTCCCCTCAACATCCATCCTTCTCTCCTTCCCCGGTGGCGGGGAGCTGCCCCCATGGAGCGAAGCCTCCAGGCGGGAGATTCCGTGGTGGGGGTCACCCTGATGGTGATGGATGAGGGCATGGACACCGGGCCCTGGCTGCTCATGGAGGGCTGGCCCCACACGCCCGGCCAGACCAAGGGAGATCACTGGAACCGGTGGGTGACAGCAGGGGCCCGTCTGTTTCTCCGGTATCTGGAGCTTTTCACCCGGGGAAAAGCACCGGAACCCCTGCCCCAGAAGGGCGAACCCACCCTGGCGCCCAGGATCCGTCCGGAGGAGCGGTGGGTGGACTGGGGGGAAGATCCGGAGGGCCTGGCCGCCCGCATCCACGCTTTTTCCCCCACACCCGGCGTGCGGGCCCGGGTGCGGGGGAAGGTGTGGAAACTCCTGCGGGTGCGGGCGATCCCCCGGGAAGACCTGCCCCATCCGGGAGAGGGTGAACCGGTTCGGGTAGGCGACCGGCTGGTGCTGGGATTGCGGGACCCTGACCGCCTGCTGGAGGTGCTGGAACTCCAGGTGGAGGGGCGGCGAGCGATGAGGGCGGCGGAGTTCCTTCGCGGCGCCCGGGACCTGTGATATGGACACGACGTCCCTGGTGGTGAAGGTGCGCCCTTCCGCACGGAAAACCCGGATCCGGGAGATCCGGGAAGACGGGGTGGTGATGGACGTGGCCGCCCCGCCGCAAAAGGGAAAAGCCAACCAGGAGCTCCTCCGGGCCCTCGCCCGGATGCTCGGGGTGGACCGGGAGGCGCTGAGCCTTCTTCCTTCCAGCCGGACCCGGCGGGAGAAGGTGGTGCGGGTGGCCGGTCTCTCCCGGGAGGAGATTCTGAAACGTCTCCGGACGCAGGTGGGGCGATAGGGCTTTGCATTGCCGGGACTTGTTTTGTATAATTCAGGCATGCGGGTGCGCAAGATTTTTGCCCTGAAAGAAGGCGAGGCCCTCCAGCGGCTGTGGGAGCCCCGGGACCTTGCCGAGGTGGAGGATGTGGCCCTCCGGGTGGCCCGCATCCAGGGAGAATATCCCTGGCACATTCACCCGGAGGGGCCGGAGATCCTGCTCGTGCTGGATGGGGAGGTCATCCTGGATACGGAGGAAGGGGAAGTGGTGCTTTCCCGGGGAGAAGCGGTCCTTGTTCCCCCCAACACACCCCACCGGAGCCGGGCCGAACAGCCTGCGGTGATCCTCCTGGTGGAACCCCGGTGGCTCAACACCCGGGGGGTCCGGATCTCCCGATGATTTTCCTTTTGCTCGGGATCCCCTACTGGTTCACGGGACTCTCGCCCGAAGGGATGGAGGCGCGGGGCGGCCGGGTCCGGGTGGTTCTCTCCGACACGCTGTTTTCCGCATGGGCGCCCGCGTATTTTTCCGCTGTAAAAAACAGCGTGCTCCAGCCGGTTCGGCGGGCACGCTTCCGGGTGGACGGCCAGAGGGACCGGACCAAAGATTTTCCCTATGGCAACGGGCGGGCGGTTCTGGAGCAGATCCGGGTGGTGGAAGCCCATGAAGCCGGGTTCACCGGAGCGGGTGTGCGTCTGGCTGTGCTGGATGCGGGGTTTGATTCCACCTATCCGGGGATTGTCCACCTTTTTCAGAACGGTCAGGTGAAGGCCACCTATGACTTCCAGAGCGGTGATTTTCTCCTGGTGGACACCCTGGTCTGGCCCTTTTTCGCAAACACGCGGTTTTATGTCCAGGACTTTGACGTCACCCCGGAAGGCAACGGGGTGTTCACCGGCGCCACGGAGGACGAGCTCAACCTGGTGCCGGAAGGGGGCTGGCGACTCTATCTCTTTGCCTTCACGGGCTCGGCCTGGGTGCCTCCCGTGGAACTCACGCCGGGCACACGGGACTGGTTCACTCCCCGGATCCTGCGCCGGGGGGATACCCTCTGGGTGGCGGCCAGCCGTCCCGGGGAGCACCGCTTTTTCCGGATCGCACCCGGCGAGACGCTGAGCGTTTCGGAACCGGATCCCTTCTTTTTTCCGAACCTGGAACTCCGGGGCGACACGCTGGTTCTGTCTCTTATACACATCT
>WFYF01000316.1 GCA_015490255.1 Caldifarciminota bacterium | reverse complement strand
GACTTTCGCCGGGCCGGGGCGGCGGCCATGGACCTGGCCTATGTGGCGGCGGGGATCGTGAGCGGATTCTTTGAGATGGGCCTTTCCCCCTGGGACCTGGCGGCGGGGGTGCTCCTGGTGGAGGAAGCGGGCGGGGTGGTGCGGAACTGGGACGGTGGAGAAGATGTGCTGTGGCGAGGAGATGTGGTGGCAGGAAGTCCTGAACTTGTGAAAGCCATTCTGGAATATACCCGGGAAGGTTTGTCATGAAAACGGGCTATGCCTCCACGGCCATCGGTCTGGAAGACCTCCTGGAGGACGCCCTCCGGGAGAAAGGGTTTCGGGTGCTGCCCCGACCGGAGGGGCTCCGGGGACGGGTGGCCTTTGCCTTTGAAAACCTGACCGATCTGGTTCGGGTCCTGGAAATCCCCCTCCTTCACCGGCTGGGGATCCTGATCCACACCGAAACCATCCCGCCGGAGCGGTTCCTTGCCCGAATCAAGGAAGTGTGCCATACAATTGACTGGCGGGAGTGGGGGCTTCCGGACGTGACCTTTGCGGTGCGGGCGGCCCGCCGGGGAAACCATCCCTTCCGCTCGCCGGACGTAGAGCGGGAAGCCGGCGCCGGTGTGGTGGAGGGTATGACCGCCCGGGTGCGCCGTCCCCGGGTGCACCTTGACGATCCCGACCTCATCATCCGGGTGGATGTGGGCCCCACCCATCAGGCAGCCATCTGGGTGGACCTGGTGGGCTATGAGAGCCTGCACCGTCGGGGCTATCGGGCCTATGAGCATCCCGCGCCCATGAAGGGAACCATCGCGGCCGCGATGCTGCGGATGATGGGCTATGCCCCTGAAAAAGGGCTTCTTGTGGATCCCATGGCGGGAGGGGGGACGGTGGGGATTGAAGCGGCCTGGATGGCCCTGAACGTGCCGCCCGTGTTTCTGCGCCGGAACCTTCTGCTCTTTCGTAACCCGATTTTCCGGGAACTCCGGGAAGCTCTGGAAGCCCGCCTGGCGGCGGTGCGGATCCCGGAGGCGGTTCCCTTCGCCATCGCCCTGGGCGACCGGTTTGCCCGGCATGTGGAAGGGGCCCGGCAGAACGCCGAGCGGGCCGGCGTGGCCCACCTGATCACCTTCTATCGGGAGAATGTGTCCCGCTTCTCCTGGCGGTTTCAGAACGTGCCCTTTGTGGCGACCAACCCGCCCTATGGGCTGCGGGTGGCCTATCCGGAAGAGGTGGAACGGGTGTATGCGGCCTTTTTCCGGGAGATGAGCCGAGCCCTCGCGGCGGAAGGCCGGATCGGTCTCATGACCCCCCGGCTGGACCTGGTCCGGAAACACGCCCCGGCCTCCGGCTTCCGGATCCTGGAGGACAGGCAGGTGTTCCACGGGAAACTCCCCATCCGGCTGATCGTGCTGGGCCGGGAGGAATGAAGGTGTCATTTTGAAAATATTGCATTTTCTCTTTCGTGCCCCTGCGTCATATCGGCATGTTTGATAAGCCGCTGTGAGGCCCCCTTTCTCACAGCCCGGATTTTCCTCCACCACCCTCTCAACCGGACATAAGGGTCCTTATGTTTCTTTCTTGCCCCCCTCAAGGAGCCGGATGAGGATCTCGTTCACCTTCCGGACGTCAAACACCTCTTCCGCCCGTTTTCGGGCTTCCCGGCCCATGCGGGGGATGAGGTCCGGCTGCTCCACAAAGCGCAGCATGGCCTCCGCCAGGGCTTTCGCATCCCGGACGGGAACCAGAAAGCCGCTTTTCCCGTGCTCAATTGTCTCCCGGCAGCCGGGGGCGTCGGTGGTGATCACGGGGCGGGCCATGGCCATGGCCTCCAGGACGCTGCGGGGGGTGCCCTCCCGATAGGAAGGGAGCACATACACCGAACATGCCCGCAGGGCCGGCCGCACGTCGTCCAGCACACCGAGATATTCCACCACCCCTTCCTCCTGCCAGCGGGCGAACTCTTCCCGGGAGATGCTTCCCGGATAATCGGGCTCAAACCACCCGGCCAGGAGGAAACGCGCCTCCGGGTGGCGGGCCTTCACCCGCCGGGCGGCCTCCACGAATTCCCGCACCCCCTTGTCCACGATCAGGCGGGAGAGCATCAGGAAGGTGGGCGTTTCGGGATATGGCGCGGGCTGGAAGAAGTCCATATCCACGCCGGAACCGGGCACCCGGACCAGTTTCCGGGGATCCACCCACCGCCGCACCACAGCCTCATCATCCAGGTTCTGAACCACGACGGCATGGGCCAGGGGGAGGGCCAGGCGATAGAGCACCTCCACCACGCCGCGGACCAGGCGTTTTTTCGCGTTAAAAGGCGGCGTAAAGGCGGCCCCCATGCCGGTGATCATGGCCACCCGGCGGGGCACGCCGGCCAGGGCCGCCGCCAGCGTGCCCCAGATCACGGGTTTGATGGTATACGCAAGCACCGCATCCGGACGAAGGTCGCGGAAGATTGCCCGGAGGGCGTGAAGGGTGCGCAGGTCCTGCAACGGATGGGTGCCCTGACGGGCAAGAGGATAAGTGCGAAACGTCACTCCCATGCCCTCAAGGGCGGCGCGAACGTCGGGATCCGCCTCGGGGGCCAGGGCTGCCACCTCCCACCCCCGCGCCACCATGGCCTGAAGCAGCGGTCCCCGGAACTTCACAAGGGATGGAGCAAAGGAAGCCACCACCGCCACCTTCATGGGAGCCACCGTCCCGCCCACCGCAGAAGGACGAAAAGATTCCACAATTCCCAGAACCGGTCCCGTTTCCGGGCAAGGTGCTCCTCCAGCAGGGCACGGACAGAGGCGTCGTCCAGTCCGAGTTTTTCCGCCTCCGGAGAAAACAGGGTTTCTTCCAGGGATTTTTTGAGCGGTCCCCGCATCCACTCTCCGAGGGGGATGCCGAATCCGCCCTTGGGGCGGTGCAGAATCTCGGGTGGGAGCCACTGTTCGGCGACCTTACGCAGGATCCACTTCCGGGTGAGCCCGCGGAGTTTCCACTTCCCCGGGATGGAGAAAGCTATGCGTGCCACCTCCGGATCCACGAAGGGGACCCGGACCTCCAGGGCCACCCGCATGCTCGCCATATCCACCTTGAACAGCATGTCCCCCGGAAGAACGAGCCGGCTGTCCACGAAGAGCACCGCATCCAGCCCCCGGAACCCCTTTCGGTGGGCCTCTTCAAGAAGGCCGGAAAGAAGGGGGGCGAGGACATCCCGGCCCCGCAATCCGGGGTGGGGGATCTCCCCGGGGTGGAAAAGGGTATAGGTGGCCAGGAGTCTCTGCAGGCGATCGGGGTGCAGGGTCCGGACCAGTTTCCGGAACTGGCGGACCCGTTCCCCCACCCGGGACCCCCGCTGCTCGGGCAGGGGCAACCGTGAGAGAAGCCTCAAGAGCGGGCGAAACGGCTGGAGCCAGGCGGCCAGGCGCAGTCCCTGATATTTGTTGTATCCGGCGAAAAACTCGTCCCCCCCATCCCCCGAAAGGGCCACCTTCACGTGCCGGCGGGTGACCTCGCTCACGATGGAGGCCGGGATCAGGGAGGAATCGCCAAAAGGCTCGTCCAGGTGGTCCACCACCTTTTCCACCGTGGCAAGCGCTTCTTCCGCGGTCACCGGGATCTCTGTGTGCCGGGTTTCCAGGTGCCCGGCGGCGATCCGTGCCCACCGGGACTCGTCATAGGTGGGGAAATCCGGGAAGCTCACCGTGAAGGTCCGGAGGTCTCCCTGATGGTGGCGGGCAAGGGCCACCACGAGGGAGGAATCCAGCCCCCCGGAAAGAAAGGCCCCCACCGGCACGTCGGCCACCAGATGGAGGCGGACCGATTCCAGAAGCGCAGCTTCAAGATGCTCCCGGGCTTCCTCCGGTGACCGGGGGGACGGTCCGGGGTTCAGGTCAAACCATCTCCAGTGGCGGATCACCCTTCCGTTCCGGACGCGGAGGGCGTGGCCGGGCTCCAGTTTCCGGGCCCGGGCGAAGATGGTGTGGGGGTGGGGAATGTAGTTCAGGGTGAAATAGAGCGCCAGGGCGTCCGGGTCCAGCTCCCGGGGGAATTCGGGAAGGGTTGCGAGGGTGCGCAGTTCGGAGGCGAAGGCGAATCCTTCGGGCAGGGCGGCATACACG
>WFYF01000315.1 GCA_015490255.1 Caldifarciminota bacterium | reverse complement strand
GTCCTCCCCTGAAAGAGCCTCCCCTACCGGGCAGCCGGCACGACGAGACCCCCTGAACCGGATCCCGAACGGGAACGTCCACCGGTTCCGTGACGCCTCTCAGGCCTCCAGCGCTTCGGCCAGAATTTCGGCCAGGTCCTTGACCTGAACCTCCGCCTTCAGGGTGTTCACCCCATCGGTGAGCATCCGCTGGCAGAAGGGACAGCCCGTGGCAATCACATCCGCACCGGTTTTCAGGGCCTCTTCTGTGCGTTCCACGTTGATGGCCTTTGTGCCTTTCTGCTCTTCCTTGAACATCTGGGCACCTCCCGCCCCGCAGCAGAAGCTCCGGTTCCGGGAGCGCTCCATCTCCGCCACCTCGTCGGTGAGGGCCTTCAGAACGAAGCGCGGAGCTTCATATTCCCCGTTGTGGCGTCCGAGATAACAGGGGTCGTGGAACGTCACCTTTTCCGCAAGGCGGGTGTTGACCTTCAGGCGTCCGCTTTTCAGCAGATCTTCCAGGAACTGGGTATGGTGCACCACCTCATAGTTTCCGCCAAAGTCCGGATATTCGTTCTTGAGGGTGTTGTAACAGTGGGGGCACAGCGTCACGATCCGCTTTACCCCGAAACGGTTCAGGGTTTCCACGTTTTCCATCGCCCGCATCTGGAAGAGATATTCGTTCCCCGCCCGGCGGGCCGGATCCCCTGTGCACCGCTCATGTTCGCCCAGGACCGCATAGTTCACGCCGGCCGCCTCAAAGATCTTCACCAGACTCCGGGCGATGCGTTTGGCCCGGTCGTCGGTGGACGCCATGCATCCCACCCAGAAGAGCACCTCAAAGCTGGGGTTCTGCTCCACCGTGGGCACGGAAAGCCCCTCCGCCCACTTCATCCGCTCGCTCCAGTGGACGTTCCACGGGTTGGCCAGACGCTCAATCCCGGTCATCATGGTGTTGAGTTCGGTGGGGAACTGGCTTTCCATCAGCACCCGATCCTGGCGGATCTGGAGGATGGTGTGCATCTGCTCGTTCCCCACCGGGCAGATCTCCACACACGCCCCGCAGGTGGTGCAGGCCCACAGGGCGTCCTCGTTGATGGCGTATTCCATCAGGGGCGGGGTGGGTTCCCCGGACGCCACACGGTCCAGGGCTTTGTTCACCGCATACCGCATGTTGATGATCAGGGCAGCGGGGGAAAGGGGCTTGCCGGTGACATAGGCCGGGCACACCTCCTGACACCGGTTGCACATGATGCAGGCGTAGAGGTCCAGCACCCGCGCCGGGTGGAGATCCTCTATCCGGGCTGCCCCGAACTGCTCCGCGGTTTCATCTTCCAGGTCCAGCTTCTCCAGATACCCCAGCGCCGGAAGATCCAGCCGATACGCCCATTTCACCGGGGCAAAAAACAGGTGGATGTGCTTGGAATATGGAAAATAGGGGAAAAAGGCCAGAATCAGGCCCAGGGCCAGCCACCAGGCCGCGTGGTGGAGGACGGTCAGCGCCCCGGGGGAAAGGCCGGCAAGGCTCTGGGCCAGAGCGGCCGCAAAGGGCATCCAGGTTTCCCCGTGGGGATAAAGGGCCAGGTTGGCGGACTCGGAAAGCAGGCGTCCCCCCACGTGGAGGAAAATGAAACCTGCCACGATCAGGGAATCCCGGGGGATCCCTTTCCGAACGGCGGGATGCAGGGGCACGTCCTTCCGGAAACCCAGACGAGGATCCCCGAACACGAACCGCCGCAGCACAAAATACACAACCCCCACCAGGGCCAGAACCGACAGGAGGTCAGCCGACAGATCAAAGACACGCTGAACGGGCGTGGACCCGAAGAGCCGGAAATCCTCCACAAAACCCCGGATCACGTCCTGGAGGTTTACCAGCCCATAGACCAGAAAGGCATAGAAGATGAAGGCGTGGAAAAGGCTTGTGAAGAAACGGGCCCGGAACACGGGGATCTGGAGAAACACCATCTCCAGGGCCTGCGCCCATCGGGGTCGCCGTTCTCCGAGGGGGCCCCGGATCAGCCGGTCCAGGGCATCCACCCACCACCAGCGGCCCGAGGGGCGCTCACGCTCCGGGAGGGGACGCATGAGCACCCGGAGCAGCCGTCCGAACCCCCGGAGGGTGAGGCCTGCAGACACGAGTAAGGCCAGCACAAACAGAATCCGTTCCACCAGCGTCAGCATGGTTGACCTCCTTAAAGCACCTGCAGGTCTTTCGGGAAACCGGTCAGGTTTTCCACACCGCTGTCCGTCACCCGGACCATGTCCTCAATCCGGATGCCAAACCGGCCCGCCAGATACACCCCCGGTTCCACCGTGACCACCATGTTCCGTTCCAGAAGGGGGTTGTCCGGATTGTGCACGGAAAGAGCGGGGTATTCGTGGATTTCCAGCCCCACCCCGTGCCCCAGACCGTGGGGATAGAATTTTTCCAGGCCAGCTCGCTTCAGGATTTTCCGGGCCTGCTCGTCGGGGGTGCGGACCCGGACCCCGTCCCGGATCACCTCAATGGCCACGTTCTGTGCCTCAAGCACCGCCATATAGGCCCGTTTGAATTCCGGATCCGGCCGTTCTGGCCCCACCCAGAAGGTCCGGGTCATATCCGAGCAATAGCCTTCAAAAATTGCCCCCACATCCACCAGTAGCACGGTGTTGGGCTGGATGGGCACAGGGCGAGACTGGGCGTGGGGCACCGCGCTTTCCGGACCGGAGGCGATGATCGGGTCAAAGGACACGTCGTCCGCACCACGTTTTTTCAGACGATACTGGAGCTCCACCGCAAAGTCCTTTTCGGTGGTCACCCCCGGTCGGAGTTCTCCGAGAAGTTCCGAAAGCACCTCTTCCACCAGGGCCTGGGCCTGCCGCATCCGCGCGATTTCCTCCGGGGCTTTCAGAGACCGGACGTATTCCAGAAGGGAACCCACGCGAACCCGCTGGAGATCCTTTTTCCGGAACACTTTCTGGATGCGGGTCCAGCGCTCCACAGAGAGGTTCCACGACTCCAGACCCACCCGGACACCCACCGGAAGAAGGTCCAGAACGACTTCCCAGTAGTCCTGCCCCGGGCGGATGATATGCACCTGGACACCGGAGAAAACCTCCTCCTGGGCCCGGCCGCTGTACCGTCCATCCGTCACCAGATGCACTTCCTCCGGGGTCACCACCGCGAGCCCCGCGGTTCCCGAGAAGTTGGTGAGATACCGGACGTTCACCCGGGATGTGGCCACCAGGGCCGAGATCTTGTATCGGGCAAAACCGAGACGAACCCGTTTCCAGCGTTCCATGCTGTGCCTCCTTCAGCGTCGCTGGGCCGGTGTGTGGAGCAGGGCCCAGACCAGTTTGGACCGGACCTCGGGAGACTGTCCGGTCAACAGGGCCCAGGTCCGGGAAAAGGACCGGACGAGACGCGACGAACCTTCCAGTTCCAGGAAGATTCCCTGGCGGGTCCCCAGCCACACTTCTTCCACGTGAAGTTCGGCCGGCTTCCCTTCCCGGCTCACCGCAAACACCCGCCGTTCCCCCACCAGGTCCACGATCACCTCCAGACGGTCCAGGGGGGGCAGATGTTCCCGGAGAGGCGCGGGGAGCCTCTCCGGCCGGGGATCCCGTAGAAAAGCCCGGGCCTCTCTGTAGGGTACGGGAATCTCCACCTCCATCCGGCGAACCATTTCCGGCGTGATCTGCTCATGACCTTTCAGGGTCCATATCGCCTTTCGGGAGAGGCGGAGGCGGAGGGCCAGACGGTACCGGGCCAGGTGTCGCCCGGGCGTATCCCAGTAGAGATCCCGATAGCGGACCAGCCGATCCTCTCCCGCCCTGCCGCCCCACAGGGCAACCCACCGCCGGATCCTGGCAGGCGGTGGCAGGGCGTCCAGACGGAACTTGACCTCAATCTCCTGCATGGGTTTTGAGCAGGGCCCAGGGGATGAGAACGAGAAAGGCTATCACGGAGAGAAACACGTTGATCACCGTATCTCCCTGGAGCAGAAGAAGGTGGCTGGCGAGAATCATCAGGGTGGCGATCCCCACCAGCACCCAGGTCGTTCGGGTATAGCGGGGAGATCGGTAAACCTCACGGGACTGCGGCGGTGCCTTCGCCTTGCGCGGCATCTTCCTCCTCCTTGTCAGGCTGGGTGATCCAGAAGGTTTCCGGATGCCGGAACACCCAGGTGGACTGAAGGCCGTAAAACACCCCCCGGCGGTGAAGCCAGAGGGCCACTTCCAGGCCGTTCCGGGGTCGGGCTTTCAGGGCTTCCCGGATCATCCACCCCACATCATACCCCCGCAGGGCGATCCGGTCCATATCTTCCTGATAACGCGAACGATAAAGACTTCGCACCTTTCTTCTGGCCCGGGCCAGGTCGTTCCATCCCCCCATCAGGGTGCCCCGGGCGGCGTATCCCGGGGGAGGCGTCCCCCGGGTGTGAGGAGGCACGACCCAGAACCCGGGCAGGCTGTCCCGGGTGTGGGCCTGAGTGATCCACTCCATCACCTCGCTTTCCGCCAGCACCACCACCCAGGGCGGCTGCATGGTGCGCACCAGGTCCAGTTTTTCCAGCACCGAACTGGTGCGGTGTTCCATGGGGAAAAGGCGCACCACCACCTCCTGGGTGTCCGGATTCACCACCTTCCGGGGGAGCATGCGTTTCAGGCGGCGGGCCAGCACCTCATAGGGCGGTTGCTCAAACAGCACCACCACCGTCTCCGCCTGAACTTCCGAGAGAAGCCGGGCCGCCTCCTCCACGAAGCGCAGATCACCGGAAAGGTGATAGAGAACCCAGGGGGGTGTGGCCTTCATCGGAGCCATGGAAAGAGGCAGAAGGGTGGGGATCACATCCCGCTCCAGAAGGGGATAGAGGGGACCCACGTCCCGGGACAGAAGCGGTCCCACCAGCAGAAGGGGCGGGTTGTTTTTCAGCATGAGTTCGGGGTGCTGGCCGCTTGCGATCCGGAGACGATAGGCGGCCTCCCCCAGGGCCAGGCGCAGTCCCCGGACAAAGGCCCGTCCCACCGGGTGCCGTTCTCCTCCGAGGGGCAACCAGACCAGGATCTCCCGGGCCTCTTCCCGGGCCCGCCTCCGGAAGGCCGGGTTTTGAAGCCACCCCAGGGCTTGCGTGGTGTCCACACCCCACAGATTTGCCACCACCCCGGCGATTTTGGTCTGAAGAGTGCGGTTTTCGGCATCCTCAAACCCGGCCACCGCGAACCGGAAGGCCGAAAGCACGGCCTGCTGGGCCAGGGCCGCCCGGGCCCCGGCATAGGCCACGTATCCCCTGCGGACTCCCCGGGGATAGGTTTCCAGAAACCCCCGGGCCGCTTCCACCACTTCCGGCCATCGCTGGAGTTCATACAGGCTCAGCACCTCCAGATAGGCGTAAGCCTCCCGCACCCGGGGATCCAGGGCCAGGTCTTTGCCCTCGCGGGTGTATTGCAGCACCTCGGCAAACCGCCCCTCGCGATAGAGGGTGCGCACGCTGGAC
>WFYF01000314.1 GCA_015490255.1 Caldifarciminota bacterium | reverse complement strand
GAGCGTATCCCTGCCCGTGCTGGTGGGGGGAGGGATACGCACGGTGGAAGGGGTGGAAATGGCCCTGGACGCCGGTGCGGACAACGTGGTGCTGGGCACGGTGGTGGAAGAGTCCCCCGGGATTCTTCGCGAACTGGAGGAGCGCTTTGCGCATCACCCTGAAGGAAGTTAAGGCCAATCCCAAGGTGCACCTGCTCATTCAGAAGGCGGACGACAACCTGGCCGCCCTGGGCTATACGGAGCATGGCTTTCGCCATCTCTCGGTGGTGGCCCGGTGGGCGGGGATGATGCTCCGGGAGCTGAAGTTTCCGGAGCGAAAGGCGGAGCTTGCCGAAATTGCCGGCTATCTTCACGACATCGGCAACGTGTTCAACCGGGACCATCATGCCCAGACCGGGGCCATCCTGGCGTATGAAATCCTGACCGAAATGGGGATGAGTCTGGACGAGGTGGTGGAGGTGGTCCGGGCCATCGGCAACCATCACGAGGAGGACGGGTATCCGGTGTCGGAGATCGCCGCCGCCCTGATCCTGGCGGACAAGGCGGATGTACACCGCTCCCGGGTCCGGCCCATCGGGGACATCCGGCAGGACATCCACGATCGGGTGAACTATGCGGCCACCAATTCAGAGATCCAGGTGGATCCCGAGCGACGGGTGGTCCAGTATCGCATTGAAATTGACACGGAAATTGCGCCGGTGATGGAATATTTTCAGATTTTCCTGTCCCGGATGCTCATCGCGTCCAAGGCCGCCAAGGTTCTGGGGTGCGAGTATGAACTCTATGTAAACGGGGTGAAGATGTCATGAGCGAGGTCCGCGAAACTCGGGGAAGCGTGAACCTTTCCCTGAAAGATCTCCTTTCCAAGCGGGTGGTGGAACTCTACGAAATGGCCAAAGAGCTGGAAATTCCCTCCTATGCCAGCCTGCGCAAGCACGAACTTGCCGAAAAGATCCTGGAAAAACTCCTGGAGGCCCAGGGGCTGGAGCTGGTGAGCGGCGTGCTGGAGGTGGTCCACAAGTCCTCCTCCGAGAACTTCGGTTTTCTCCGCCGCAAGGAAAACGACTTTTACCCCGGGCCGGGGGATGTGTACGTGGCGGCTTCCCAGATCGGCCGCTTCAACCTCCGGCGGGGAGACTTCGTGGTGGGTTTTGCCCGCCGCCCCAAGGACAAAGAAAAGTTTCCGGCTCTGGTCAAGATTGAGTCGGTGAACGGACTTCCTCCGGACGCGCCCACCCTGGCCCGGCGGCCTCTGTTTGAGCACCTTACCCCCTTCTATCCCACCGAGCGCTTCGTGCTGGAGATCCCGGAAGAAAACGACCCCAGTCTCCGGATTGTGGATCTCTTTGTCCCCATCGGGAAAGGGCAGCGGGGGCTGATCGTTTCGCCGCCCCGGGCCGGGAAGACCGTCCTGCTCCAGAAGATTGCCCACGCCATCCTGAAGAACCATCCGGAGGCCCGGGTGATCGTGCTCCTCATTGACGAACGTCCGGAGGAGGTGACGGACTTTGAGCGCCAGGTGGACGCCCTGGTGATCTCCTCCACCTTTGACCAGCCCCCCGAGCGGCACACCCGGGTGGCGGAAATCGTGCTGGAATATGCGAAACGGCTTGTGGAGCAGGGGGAAGACGTGGTCATTCTGCTGGACTCCCTCACCCGGTTGACCCGGGCCTATAACGTGACCACCCCCCACTCGGGCCGGACCCTTTCCGGGGGGATTGATTCCACCGCCCTGGTCAAGCCCAAAAAGTTTTTCGGTGCGGCACGAAACATTGAAAACGGGGGCAGCCTCACCATTCTGGCCACCGCCCTGATTGAGACCGGTTCCCGAATGGACGACGTGATCTATGAGGAGTTCAAGGGCACCGGCAACATGGAGCTCATCCTGGACCGCCGCCTTGCCGAGCGCAGAATTTTCCCCGCCATTGATCTGAATCGTTCCGGAACCCGACGGGAGGAAATGCTTCTGCCCCCCGACACCCTGAAGGTGGTCTGGCGGGTCCGCAAGGCTCTCTCGGGGAAAGACCCTGTGGACGCCATGGAGATCCTGCTCCAGTATGTGAAGACCACCAAAAACAACCAGGAGTTCCTGGCCCAGTTCAGCGGTCAGGAAGGCGCCGAGACCCCACGGGACAACCAGCGAGCCGTATAATTTAGCATCATCCCGGCAAGGGACCGGGTTTTCAAGACCGGAACAAGGAGGTCGCGATGAACGTTCGCTCGGTTGCCCTGGTGGGGCATCAGGGGTCCGGCAAAACCACCCTGGCGGAGGCCATTCTCTTCAAAACCGGCGTGACCACCCGTCTGGGGAACCTCCAGGAGGGAACCAGCACCCTGGCCTTCCACCCGGAAGAGGTGAAGCGGAAGATCAGCCTGCGACTGTCGGTGGCCACCACTTCCTTTGAAGATCACCGGATTTATCTCGTGGATACCCCCGGGTTTTTTGACTTTGAGGGTGAGGTCCGTCTGGGCCTGTCTCTTGTGGACAACGCCCTGGTGGTGGTGGACGCCACCTCCGGGGTGGATGTGGGAACGGAGCGGACCTTCCAGTTCGCTGCGGAGCAGAACAAACCCCGGGCCTTTGTGGTGACCAAAATGGGCGCCGGCGATGTGGACTGGCAGGGCGTGGTGGCGCAGATCCGGGAGGTGTTCGGGAACCGGGCGGTGCCCTTCGTGTATCCCGTCGGATCGGGAGAGGGATTCAAAGGCGTTCTTCCCCTGCTCAAGGCGGATCCGGAAACGCTTCCGGAAGAAGCCCAGGCCTACCGGACGGAGCTCCTGGAGGATGTGGTGGAGCACTCTGAGGAGCTCATGGAAAAATATCTGGCCGACGAGCCCATTTCCCTGGAAGAGCTGGAGCCCGTGATCTGGAAGGCCATGGACGCGGGCGAACTCTTCCCCATCCTGTTTGTGGACAGCCTGTCGGGCGTGGGGGTGGAGGAGCTCCTCCGGTTCATCGTCCACGACTTCCCGGGCCCGGATCAGGCCAATCTGCCTGAAGCCGAAAAGGACGGAGAAAAGGTTTCCCTGAATGCGGATCCCGAGGCCCCCACCGTGGCCTATGTGGGAAAGGTGTTCTATGAGCCCCACCTCGGAGAGCTGTATGTGATCCGGGTGTTTCAGGGCACCCTGCGGGCGGGTTCAGAGCTTCTGAACGTCCAGGCCGGTCAGAAAGAGCGGATCAACCAGGTGTACGAACTGGTGGGGAAGGAGCGGAAGGAGGTGGATGCCCTGCCTCCCGGGGCCATCGGAGCCCTGGTGAAACTCAAGCACACGAAGGTGGGTCATACGCTGGCTGCTCCAGACTTCCCTGTGGCCATTCCCGCTCCGGCCCTCCCCGAACCGCTGGAGGCGGTGGCCATCGTGCCCGAAACCAAGCAGGACGAGGAGAAGGTTTCCAACGCCCTCCACAAGCTCAACGAGGAGGATCCCACCTTCACCTTCGGGTATGAGCCCGAGCTCAAACAGACCATCCTCCGGGGGCTGGGGGAGACCCATCTGGACGTGATCCTTTCCCGCCTCCGGGAGGAATTTGGCGTGAAGGTCTCCACCCGACCGCCCCGGATCCCTTACCGGGAGACCATCCGCAAACCCGCCCAGGGCGAAGGAAAATATGTCAAGCAGACAGGCGGTCGGGGTCAGTATGGCTGGTGCTTTATCCGGATTGAACCCCTGCCCCGGGGCGGAGGGTACGAGTGGGTGGACGAGATTTTCGGCGGCGCCATCCCCCAGAACTTCCGGCCCGCGGTGGAGACCGGGGTGAAAAAGGCCATGGAGAGCGGTGTCCTGGCCGGCGTGAAGGTGGTGGACGTCAAGGTTACCCTCTACGACGGGAAATACCACCCCGTGGACTCTTCCAACCTGGCTTTTGAGATCGCCGGGAGTCTGGCCTTCAAGGACGCGGAGGGCAAGGCGGATCCTTACCTTCTGGAGCCCGTGTATTACGTGGAGGTAGTGGTTCCCGAGGCCTATATGGGTGACGTGATGGGCGAACTCAACGCCCGGCGGGGACGGATTCTCGGGATGGAGGCCGAAGGAAAGTATCAGCGTATCAAAGCCCACGTGCCCCTTGCAGAGATGCAGGGGTTTGGTTCCCGTCTGCGCTCCCTCACCAAAGGGCGGGGGCTGTATACCATGCGTTTTGACCATTACGATGAGGTTCCGCGGGAGATCGCTGCCCGCGTGGTGGAACTGCTCAAAAAGGAGCGGGAAGAGGAATCCTGACAGGAGGTGGGTATGGAAGAGCGGATGGATGCCCGCCTGCGGGAGCGTTTGCGCCAGAC
>WFYF01000313.1 GCA_015490255.1 Caldifarciminota bacterium | reverse complement strand
CCTCACCTTTGATTATGGCCAGCGCCACCGGAAAGAAATTGAATATGCCCGGAGAACCGCTCGCCGAGTAGGGCTCCCCCACGAGGTGGTGAACATCGCAGACGTCTCCCGCTTGCTCCGCTCCGCCCTGACCTCCCCGGACATCCCCGTGCCCGAAGGGCCTTACGCCCCGGACACCATGCAGCACACCGTGGTCCCCAACCGGAACGCGATTTTCCTCTCCATCGCCGCGGGTTACGCCCTGTCCACCGGACGGGAAGGGGTGGCCATCGCGGTGCATGCGGGGGACCATCCCGTCTATCCGGACTGCCGCCCCTCTTTCATTGAAGCCTTTGAGCGCATGGTTCAGATCGCCACCGAGTCCTCTCTCCGGATCGTGGCCCCCTTCATCCGCATGAACAAAGAGGACATCGTGGCCCTCGGGGCCCGTCTGGGCGTGCCCTTTGAGGACACCTGGTCCTGCTATCGCGGGGGGGACCGCCACTGCGGCGTGTGCCCCACCTGCCTAGAACGCAAAGCCGCGTTCCGGAAAGCCGGCGTGGAAGATCCCACCGAATACGAGGAGGCTGAAGATGTATCGCATCGCCAAAACCTTTGATTTTGCCGCCGCCCACCAGCTGGATCAGCTTCCCGAAGGCCACAAGTGCAAGCGCCTCCACGGGCACAATTACCGTGTGGTGGTCTATCTGGAAGCCGAAACGCTGGACGAACGGAGTTTCGTGGCGGACTTCGGGGAACTGAACGTGATCAAGAAGTGGATTAACGAAACGCTGGACCACCGCAACCTGAATGACGTGATGCCCTATCCCACCACCGCCGAAAACCTCGCCCGCTATATTTACGAAACCTGGAAACCCCGCTTCCCGCAACTCGTGAAAGTGCGGGTGTATGAGACGGATCGCGCGTGGGCGGAATATGAAGAGTGAGGGGCGGACCCGCTATCCCCTCGTGGAAATCCTCCACACCTTCCAGGGAGAAGGGGTCCATCTGGGCAAGTCCTGTCTCCTGGTGAGACTGTGGGGTTGCGATATGGGATGTTCCTGGTGCGACACCCGGGAATCCTGGGACCCGGCTTTTCGGCCCACCGTCATCCCCCGCCTCACAGCCGAAGAAATCGTCGCGCTCCTGGAGCCCCACGCCCCGAAAAGCCATTTTGTCCTCCTCACCGGCGGGGAGCCCACCCTCCATCCCCTGGGGGAATTCGTGGATGCCGTCCGTCGCAGGCTGGGACTGCCCGTACACCTGGAAACTGCGGGACACCACCCCCTGCCGGAAGTGGACTGGATCACCCTATCGCCCAAGGTGTTTCCGGGCGCCATCCCCCCCTTACCCGAGAACCTCCATAAGGCCCACGAAATCAAACTAATCGTGGTCCATCCGGAGGACGTTCTCCGGGGTCTTGCGCTGCTTGAGGAGGTTCAGACCGCCACCATCTGGCTCCATCCGGAGTGGAGCCGCCGAAAGGACCCCGAAATCCTGGAAGCCATCACCCGGGCCGTGCTCCAGGACCCCCGCCTGCGGGCGGGATACCAGGTTCACAAACTCTTTCCCGCGGATCACACCGAGGTGATTCTCCGGGGTGCCTTGAACCGTCCGGAAAGAACCTGTACAATCCTTTCCGAAACCCTGTCATGAGGTGACCCATGGGAAACGTTCGCCGCTTTGAGGTCTGCATTTTCCTGAAGGAGGGCCTCCTGGACCCTCAGGGGCGGGCGGTCCGGATTTTTATGGAAGATACGCCCGAAAACCGGGAGAAACTCCAGGAACTTTCTGGAAATTTCCTGGCCAATCCCGTGATTGAGACGTTTGAGCTCCACCTCCGGGAGGGAGAAGGATGACCCGGCCGGTGGTGGGCATCGCGGTGTTTCCGGGGACCAACTGCGAACGGGAAACCGCCCGGGCTTTCGCCTCCCACGGCGTGTCCGTCCGGTATCTCTGGCATGAAGAACCCGTTCCGGAAGATGTGGACTGGGTGGTGCTTCCGGGAGGGTTTTCCTATGGGGATTATCTCCGGGCGGGGGCCATCGCCCGCTTTTCCCCTCTTGTGCGGTCTCTGGAGGCCTTCGCGCAGGATCCCCGGAAGGTGGTTCTGGGCATCTGCAACGGTTTCCAGATTCTCACCGAGGCCCATCTCCTTCCGGGTGCGCTGACCTGGAACCACACGGGTGTGTTTCTCTGCCGGGTGGTGGAGGTGGAGGTGACCTCCCATCATCCCCTGCTGCGGGGCCTTGCCCCCGGAGAGATCCTCCGCCTTCCTGTGGCCCATGGGGAGGGTCGCTTTGTGGCGGATCCCGAAACCATCCGGGAACTTTCCCGGAAAGACACCGTGCTGTTTCGCTATACGGAGGACATCAACGGTTCTGCGGAACGCATCGCCGGCATCGCCGGCACAGAAGGGAACGTCATCGGGATGATGCCCCACCCGGAACGGGCGGTGCATCCTCTGATTTCCACCGACGGGGCCAGGCTTCTGGGCCTGATGCTTCAAAACTGGAGGGAGCACCATGGCGCACGAGGAGCTGAAGGAAGCCCTCAGGTCGCAGCTTGAGGGTATGGATGTCCAGAAAGTCTATTTCTATGTAAGCGACGAGGAAGCCCGCGGGGGGGGTGAAAGTCCCTATCTGGCCGTGGTGATCCGGGAAACTGAACGTCCTTTTGAGGAGCGGATTTTTGACCTTCTGGACGTGCTTCAGAACCTTCCCGAACCCGTGGAGTTCTTGATCTATACCCCGGCGGAGTGGGAGGAACTCCTGAATGAGGGAAGCGACCTTGCCCTGAAGGTTCGGGACCGGGGAGAGGTGATTCTGGAGAAATCGTCATGAGAACCGTCCTGGCGGTTACGGACTTTTCGTCCACCGCCCGAAAAGCCGTTGCGTGGGCGGCGTTTTTTGCCCGGCACACCCGGGCACGGCTCCTTCTTTTCCACGTGGTGCCCGGTCCCGGGACCCATCCCGTACGGGCCATTCAGGAGCGGGTGGAAAAGGCTCTCCAGGAGACCGTGGCCTCCCGGAAACAGGCCATGGAAGAACTCGTGACCACCCTGGAGGAAGAAGGCCTGGAAGTTTCCGGGGAGGTGCAGGTGGGTCGGGTGGTGGACCGAATCGTGGAGACCTCGGCCCTGGCCGACCTTGTGGTGCTGGGGGTGCGGGGGGAACGGGAAAACGGAGAAGGCGGCTTTATCGGAAGCACGGCCTATCGCATCATTGCCGGGACCACCCAGCCCGTCCTCGCGGTTCCTCACAACGCTCCCGAGCCTCGTCTTTCCCGGATTCTCGTTCCTGTGGACCTTTCTCCCGTATCCCTCCAGGCCATTCTGAAGGCCCTGGAAATTGCGGAAGCGTTTGATGGCGTCCACGTGGACGTTCTGCATGTGGTGGAAATTCTGGAAAGCATTTCCGAAGAAGAGGTCCAGAACATCCTTCAGGAAGAAATCTGGCGGGAAATCCGCCAGCACCTGCCCGAAATCCACCCCCACGGGAACCTCTCCCTCCACGTGGAGCGCCGGTTCAGCGCCGCTCCGGCCATCCTGGACAAGGCCCAGGAACTCCGTGCAGACCTTATCGTGATGCGCACCCACGGTCGCCACGGAATCCTGAAAAGCCTGATGGGGAGCACCACCGAGCAGGTTCTCCGGGGAACCCCCTGTCCCGTCTATGCCTTCCGGTTCTGAAGCCCGCGGGGTCAAAATCCGGGGCGGTGTCCGCCTGGAGGGCGGGGTCCCCATCCAGGGTGCCAAAAACGCGGCCCTTCCGCTGCTCGCCGCCTCCCTCCTGATCCCGGAACCGGTGATTTTTGAAAACGTTCCCAGCGTGCGGGACGTGGCGGTGATGGTGGAGGTGCTCACCCATCTGGGGGCACGGATTGCGTGGGATCGTGCCGCTCGCCGGATGGAGGTGGATGCCTCATCTCTCCAGCACTTTGAGGCGCCTCAGGACGCTGTACGGAAAATGCGGGCTTCCATCTATGTTCTGGCCCCTCTGCTGGCCCGGTTCGGTGAGGCCCGGGTGGGGTATCCCGGGGGGTGCGCCTTCGGCCCCCGTCCCATAGATTTCCACCTACGGGGTCTGGAACGTCTTGGAGCCTCTGTGGACGTGGCTTTTGGGGAAATCCACGCCCGCATCCGGCGATTTCAGGGGAACCACTTTGCCTTTGACCGGAAGTCCGTGGGGGCCACCATTCAGGTGGTCATGGCCGCGGTGCTGGCCGAGGGTACCACGGTACTGGACAACGTGGCGCTGGAACCTGAAGTGGCCACCACCCTGGAGTTTCTCAACGCCGCAGGTGCCCGGATTGAAGGGATCGGCACGGATCGGCTGGTGATTCACGGAGTGAAAACCCTTCAGAGCCCCGGGAAATGGACGGTCATTCCGGACCGGATTGAGGCGGGGACCTGGCTCATCGCCGGCGCGGCCACAGGGGGGGAGGTGACCGTGTCCCCCATGCCCAAAGCGTTCCTCCCCACCGTGCTGGAAAAGCTGGCCGAAGCGGGTGTGGACATCCGGGAAACAGCAGAAGGACTGAACGTTCATGGGGCCTCTCCCCAACACCTCCGGCCCATCCGGGTGGTGACCGAGCCCTTTCCCGGCTTCCCCACCGATCTCCAGCCCCAGATCACCGTGCTCCTTGCCCGGGTGCCCGGGAGCAGTCGCATCCGGGACACCATCTACCCCACCCGTTTCCACCATGCCGAAGAACTCCGCCGCCTCGGGGCCCGGATTGAGGTGGAAGACGGCACCGCCTGGATTGAAGGGGTTCCCCGCCTCACAGGGGCCGAGGTGGAGGGCCGGGATCTCCGGGCCACCGCCGCCCTGGTGATCGCCGGGCTGGTCGCGGAGGGCGAAACCGTGGTCCGGGGCTTTGAACACCTTGTCCGCGGGTATGAGGACTTCGTCGGCAAACTCCGCGCCCTCGGCGCCGAGGTGGAACTCCTTTTCTAGCTGAAAAAGGCAAAAACAAAAAAGGCCGGGGCGAACGCCCCGGCCTTGCGTTGTTGCAGGCCCATGGAAACCTCAAAAGCGAAACTGAACGCCTCCCCGCAACCGCGCCCAGGAGTCTGTTCCACGGGAAGCGGTCATCAACGTCCCAAAAACCGAATATCTGTCCATGTGCAACGTCCCCGAGAGAATCAGGTCAGGGAGTGTAAGCGCGAGCGTGAACACCTCGGGTGAGCCGAAACCAAAGAGGAGAGAAACTCCAAGATGGGGAAAAATCACTGACTCTGAAAATCCGGACACGTTGACACCAGAGCCATTAATGAAATAGAAGTCTATGCCCTGAACCTGCTTATATCCCAGCCGGAACTTCCGGGATCCCAGGCTTATCTTCCAGTATGTCCTTGGAATAAGCTCAAAGGCCGCAGCTTCTTCAAAGATCATGATGGCTCCGGGGACTTCTAAACCCGCTTCAGCTGTGATGGCATTCTCCGGTTTATGGTAGCCAACAGCATACCTGTAGCCTCCTTCAAGCGCAAAGGCGGTGGTGAGGGTTCCCAGCTCTATCCACTGGTCAACACCTCCACCCACCTGAATCCTTTGCTCGGGAGGGCCTTCGGGGACAGCTGATGCGGGTTCAGCCAGATAGATCTGCAGGCCAGAGACACAACCGCCAGCGAGGAGTCCAGTGATGACACCACTGATGGCTTTCCACTTCATCGTGGCGCGCAAAAACGCTCTATAAAAAAACACCCGGGCTGCGACCTACTCTCCCACCCCCTTGCGGGGGCAGTACCATCGGCCCTGGCGGGCTTAACTTCCGGGTTCGGAATGGGGCCGGGTGTTTCCCCGCCGGCATGGCAGCCCGGGTGAACAAGACACCCCACGAAATCCGCGAAGACGGATTTCGTGGGGACCCCGATAAGAACACCCCATGGAATTCGCGTGAGCAAATTCCATGGGGACCCCGACAAAACACAACAGAACAAGACCACTCACACCGTGCATCATCGGGGTCATAAAGACAAAAGGTTGGGTGTGGTTGATGAGGACAGGAAGCCTCTCGGCCGATCGGAACGGCTCGGCTCCACCCCTTGCGGGGCTTCCACCTGC
>WFYF01000312.1 GCA_015490255.1 Caldifarciminota bacterium | reverse complement strand
GGCCACGGGGATCTGCGGGCGGGATCGGGTGATCTGGAAAGGCGGATTCCGGGGATTTCCTCTTCCGGCCATTCTGGGTCATGAATTTGTGGGCGTGCTGGATGGGAAGCCTGTCGCCGCCTATCCGGTGATCACGTGTGGGATGTGCCCGGCCTGCCGGAGCGGGAAGGAGAACTTCTGCCCCGAAGCGCAGATCATTGGAGAAAGACAGCCCGGTGGCTATGCCACCCACGTTCGGGTGCCCGCCCATGGGGTTTTCCCTCTTCCCGATGACCGTTTTGAGCTTTACGCTGCGGGGCTCTGTCCCACCGCCACCGCCATCCATGCCACCTCTCTCGTGGAGATGGAGCCCGGGATGAGGGCTCTGGTTACGGGCGCGGGGGGCGGGGTGGGCTATGTTCTGGTGCAGGTGCTCCTGGCAAAGGGTCTGGAAGTGTATGCCGCCACCTCGCCACCCAAGGCCCCTGTGCTGGAGCGGCTCGGTGCCCGGCCGATCACCATGTCCCGCTACCGAAAGGAAATCCGGGAGGTGGATGTGGTGTTTGAAAACGTGGGTGGCCTCACCATCAACGAATCCCTTCTTGTTCTGCGCCCGGAGGGGAGTCTGGTTCTCATCGGGAACATCAGCGGGGAACCCATCGCGCTGAGCCGACCGGCCCTCACCATCATGCGGGAACACCGGATCATCGGTTCGGCCGCGTTCACCCGGAAGGAATATGAAGAAGCCGCCCGCTGGCTGGGCGATGGGCGGGTTCAGGTGGCCTATACGACTTTTGCGCTGGATGAGATCAACCGGGCTTATGAGCTTCTTGAGCACCGGAAAATTCAGGGTCGGGCGGTGCTTGTTCCGGGTGGAACCTCCTGACGGTGGAGACTTGACAGTGGCGAAGCCGGGCTATACAATTAAGTTAAACACAGGAGATTCAGAAAATCTTATAGCAAGGGGGGCTGGAGCCATGAGCGGACGGGTGATGAAACCGTGGGAGTGGAAGGTTCCGGAGGATGAGCCCCTGTTCATCATCAGCGTGGCCGCCCGGCTCGTGGGGCTCCATGAGCAGACCCTGCGGCTGTATGAGAAAAAGGGTCTGGTGGTCCCCCACCGTACGGATCGGCAGACCCGGCTCTATTCTGCCCGGGACATCCGGAAGCTCTGGCTCATCAAGTATCTGGTGCACGAAAAGGGGTTCAATCTGGCCAGTGTGAAGTTTTATCTGGAACATGTGGGGGATCTTGATGATGCCTTTCGTGAGCTTCAGGAGGAGTGATCTGCGAGCCGGGTGAATGTGGAGAGAGCCGGAAGAAAAAGCCCTTGAAATCTATCTGAGGCAGGCGCGGGAGCGGTATAGCGGGATCCCCTCCGAGGAAGAGGAGCGGGAGCTGGTGAAGCGTGCGAAAGGAGGGGACCGCGAGGCGCTCAGCCGGCTGGTGGATGCCTATCTGGGGTATGTGTTTCAGGTGGCCCTCCAGTATCGCGGACGGGGAGTCCCCCTCGCGGATCTGGTGGAGGAAGGGAATCTTGGACTTCTGGAAGCCATCCAGCGTTACGACCCCTCCCGGGGGACGCGCCTGCTCACCTATGCCCGCTGGTGGATCATGAACCGGATTATCCACGCCCTCCGCACCCATCACCTGATTCCCCTCAAAGCCACGGATACCCGTGTTCAGAGGGTTTTGCGGGAGATCCTTGCCCGTTACGATCAGGAGGGCAAACCGGCCCCCACGCTGGAAGAGCTGGAAGAGTCCCTAACGGTTTCCAGGGAACTGCTGCTGGCCAACCTGCTTCCCATGCAGATGGAGTCTCTGGACGATCCCACACCCAAAGTGGAGGGGAGGAAGCTGGAGGAAATTCTGGAGGATTTGCGCTATCCCACACCCGAGAACCTGGTGCTCCGGGAAGAGATTTTTTCCACCCTGGACCGGGCGGTTGACAGCCTGACCCCCCGCCAGCGGGAGGTGATCATCCTGTATTACGGGTTGCGGGGCTCCCCCACCCATACCATGGAGCAGATCGCCCAGGTGATGGGGATCACCCGGCAGCGGGTGAACATCCTTCACAAGCGGGCCCTGAAAAACCTGGCTTCCCTCCTGGGAACCCGATTCCGGAAGGCCTTTCATGAATGGGAACACGACCAGCCCTGATCTCGTGATCGTGGACGGCCCGGCGGTGATCTAC
>WFYF01000311.1 GCA_015490255.1 Caldifarciminota bacterium | reverse complement strand
CGCGAAAGATCCTGGTCCCCTGAGTCATCTCCCGCGGCGTTTCCTTCCGGAAACGCCGCGGGGACCCTGAAAAAACCCGTGAGATTCCGTGCGAAACCTCGCAGGGACCCCGAAAAATCCCCGGAAATACGCTCCATGCAGCTTCTCTCCTGAAAACCGAAAAACCCTCCCCTATGGACGGTTCACGCGGGCACCCGTACAGTTCCCGTAATCGGAGCCCAAAACAAGCGAGGCTTCTATGCGTCAGAACGATGCCCTCATCCAGGCCATCCCGCTGCCAAAGAAAAACTCCGGGAAATCCGGGAGGCCCTTGAAGGTTTTCTCCAGTAGAGGGCAACAGGCTGGTATGTGGCGGGAAACTGAGGCTCCGAGGATGTACCTTCATAAGATGTTCTGAGGGCACACCCGGTAATCCTTCACGAGAAAACCTCAGGGACCGCTGAAGCGAATCTCCGGACATTTTCTCAAAGGATTGCCTGGAGCCCCTCTACCCTCCCCTGTCAGGAGAGGCTGGAGAAATGGGGAAGACAAGGAATCTGTTCTATCCCGGCGATCCACCTCAGGTGGCTGTTCAACCGTTGGAGCGCGCCGTATTCCTTCCTGTCCCCGCGCTATGAACCCTTCTCCCGCCCGGACTTTCGCGGCGGGAGGCGGAACAGGTGGGGCTTGGCGTCTTTCCAGAGCCTCCGCAGACGCCCCGCGAGAAACTTTTCCTGTCCTTCCTCGGCGGGATAATAGATGTCCGCCCGCTCCATGCCTTTCGGAAGATAGACCTGATGGACGAAATGGCCGGGGAAATCGTGGGGATAGCGATAGCCCTTCCCGAAACCCTCCCGGCGCATCAACCCCGTCACGGGATTGCGCAGATGGAGGGGCACGGGAGCACCGGGATGCCTGCGCAGCCACTCCCTGGCCCGCTTCAGGGCCAGATAGGCGCTGTTGCTCTTGGGGGCGCCGGCGATATAGAGGGTGGCCTCCGCGAGGGGGATGGCGCATTCCGGCATGCCCACCTTTTCCACCGCTTCAAAGGCCGCCACCGCCACCACCAGCGCCATGGGGTCCGCCAGACCCACATCTTCCGCCGCGTGGATCACCAGGCGCCGGGCCACGACTTTGGGGTCCTCCCCTCCATCCAGCAGACGGACCAGATAATACATGGCCGCATCCGGGTCGCTCCCCCGCAGGGACTTGATGAAGGCCGACAGCAGGTCATAATGCAGATCATAGGCCCGATCGTGCCGCACCTGCACCGCGCCCGCCGCCTGTTCCACATCCTCCTCCGTGATGACCTCCCGGCCCTGGTGACGGGCGTATTGGGCGGCGAGTTCCAGCGTGGACAGAAGGCTCCGGGCATCCCCCCCGCTGGCTCCCAGAAGCCGCACCCGGGCCGTCTCCTCCAGGGAAAGCCCCTGGAGGGCCTCGTCCTGAAAGGCCCGCTCCAGGATCTGTTCCAGGTCCTGTGCCGACAGAGGGTGGAGGCGGAACACCCGCATCCGGGAAAGCAGGGGCGGGATCACCTCAAAGGACGGATTTTCCGTGGTGGCGCCGATCAGGATGATCCGTCCCTCCTCCACATCCTGAAGGAACGCCGCCTGCTGGGAACGGTTGAACCGGTGGATCTCGTCCAGGAAAAGCACGAAGGGGCCCTCATACCGGGACTTGAGCTCCCGGATCTCCTTCAGGGTGGTGGAAACCGCGCTGCGCTCCTCATAGGGAAGGCCCGCCCGCTGAATCAGGATCCGGGCCAGGGTGGTTTTGCCTGACCCCGGAGGCCCCCACAGGATCATGGGGACCACCCGGCCCTCCTCATAGAGCACCCGCAGGGGTTTGCCCGGCCCCGTCAGGTGTGTTTGGCCCACCACCTCATCCAGGTCCCGGGGCCGGAGGCGCAGGGCAAGCCCCGGTTCGGGAACAGCCTTCGGGCTCATATGGGGATTATACAGGCTTCCCGACACGCCGTCCACGGATCGCCTCCTGAGGTTCGGACATAACTTCGGACATTTCCCCCTCCCCCAGCCCCTCCCGCCAGGGGAGGGG
>WFYF01000310.1 GCA_015490255.1 Caldifarciminota bacterium | reverse complement strand
TTTCCCTTTGAACAGATTGAGCAGCTTGTGGCGGAACTGAGCCGGCGGGGGATTCAGCCCGTGGCGGACGTGCCCCACCTTTTGCAGCTGGTGCAGCAGAGCAAGATGCGGGAGGCCCCACCAGCCCGTCCGGTTCTGAAACTGGTGGATGCGGCCCTCCGGGAACTCGTCCAGAGCCGGAAAGCCGAGGGGCAGCGGCTGAAAACGTTCTTCGTGGAAGCTCTCCAGAAGCTGAAAGGGGGGCTCCGCCGGGCCCGGCGTCTGAAAGAGCGGGAAATCGCCCGTCTCAAAACCCGTCTGCCGGAAATCCAGAGCGAAGAGGAAACGCCCCCCGAGGTGGCGGATCTGTATCTCCGGATCCGGAAGGAGATTGAGGGGGAGGAAGAGCTCACCCGCCTGGAATCCCACATCCAGGCCCTGGACCAGACCCTTCGTCAGGCCGGTCCCAAAGGGCGCAAGGTGGAATTTCTTCTTCAGGAGCTCCACCGGGAGTGGACCACCCTGGCCCACAAATCCAGCCTGTCCGAACTGGTTCACCTTACCATTGAGATGCGGGAAGTGGTGGACCAGCTCAAGGAGCAATCCCGGAACGTGGAATAGGATGCCCACCCCTCACCGGTTCGTGGCCGACGGCACGGTGATCCGTCTGGCCCGGATGCTCCGGTTCGCCGGATACGATGTGGAGGTGGTGCCGGATCCCGGACAGGCTTACCGTGCGGCCGTGCGGGAGGGACGGACTTTGCTCACCCGGAACCGGCGCCGGTTCCTGAATCGCCCCGGCGTCTTCGTCCTGCCTTCGGAGGACCTTGACGATCAGCTGGTCCGCGTTCTTGCACGATTTCCACAGGAAATCCAGCCGGGGCAGCGGTGTGTGATGTGCAACGCAGAACTCCAGCCTGCGACACCACAGGAAGTTCGGGGGGAAGTCCCGCTATACGTCTATCTCACCGCCCGGACCTTTCACCGGTGCCCCCGGTGCGGCCGGATCACCTGGCCGGGGACCCATGTGACCCGGATGTTTGCCCGCCTGCACCGGGCTCTGCATAGCGCCCGTCCGAGCGGATCCGGATCACGGTCTTGACGTTGCCGCGGGGGTTCCAGTCTCCGACCACCTCCAGAAAGCGAGGTTTCAGGAGGGCATTCAGCGCTTCATAAATCTCGTTGGTGGCCGCTTCATGGGAGATATAGCGGCTGCGGTATTGATTCAGCCAGAGTTTCAGGGAGCGGAGTTCCACGATGTGCTGATCCGGGATATACCGGATGCGGATGGTAGCGAAATCCGGATAACCCGAGCGGGGACACAGGCAGGTGAATTCGGGGAAGGTGATCTCAATGAGATAGTCCCGCTCGGGATCGGGATTGGGCCAGGCCTCCAGTCGGGCCTCGCGGATGGCCTTTTCGCCGTACCGTTCGCTCTCCATCATCCCGCAGGGGTCCAGGGACTGGTGCCCAGCATGTTGATCACCACATAACCCACAATCCACACCAGGAACCCGACCCACAGGAGCACGAGCCAGGCGGGCATGCCGCCGTCTTTGGTCTTTTCGCTCATCGTTTCACCCCCGTTTCGTCTTCAAGGTCCAGCATTCTCCGGGAGGGTTCCTCCACATCCTCAAACTGGCCCGACAGCAGAGCCCAGAGAAAGAGCCCCCCCACACCCCCCAGCGCTGCAACGCCAAAGAGAAACGCCACCCAGTACTGGGCGAGATCTCCGGCAACGTCCATCAGCGGTCTCTCCGGGTGAGGGTGTCCGAACGGACACCGGTGGCCTCATCCAGTTCAAGCATCCGGAATTTGGGATTTTCGGCATCATCATAGTGGCCGGAGGACACCGACCACAGCAGCATCATCACGGCACCGAGAATATACGGACCCACGACAAACGCAAGAAACCACCGGATGACCGGCCCGTCCACGTTGCAGAAGGGACAGGCCAGGGCCACCTCCGGTATGGCAAGCCCCGCAGCGATCCCCGGAATCCACCCCTCAATCTTCATGGCACAAACCTCTGTTCTGGCGCCCCCGGAGGGACTCGAACCCCCAACCTGCGGATTAGAAATCCGCTGCTCTGTCCCGTTGAGCTACGGGGGCACAGGAACGCTTGAAGTGTAGGGGGAAAGAGGCGGAGCATCAAGTTGGAGGACGGAGAGAGTGCGTTCAGCAGACGGGCTGATCCCGCACAAAGTCCAGCATGGCACGCCAGGCTTTCAGCCCCCCATCCACGTTGGCCTCCCGGGAGACACCACCAGCAAGATAGGGCGGAGACAGACGGACCGGGAGGCGATAGCCGAAAAAGAGCGCATGTCCGGCCCCTTCAAGCACGACATGATGAACCCGGTCTCCCAGGCCATGGGCCTGCATCCGCGCCACGATCCGTTCTGCCATCCGGGTGGACGGCCACATCTGATCGTCGGTTCCGGAAATGAGGAGCAGGGGTGCTGGCAGTTTTTCCACAGGAATCTCTGCTTCTTCCGGGATCCCCCTGTCCAGCCGCCGGGCATAAGCTGTGCGGAGACGAACGGGTTGGCCCACCATCATGCGAAGGAATTCCCGGTTCCATCCGGCGGAAACAAAAGACAGGTCCTTCCCTCATCAGGAACGCTCAATCAAAAGGCTCATACGAGCGGTTCATTTCCTGCCAGCCCAGGGACTGAAGCCGGGAGGCGTCCACGTCCCCGACCCCCATGAGGATGTCCCCTGTCTCGGGGTTCCGGAGATAGTTCCCGCCCACATCATCAAGATAGAAGATTTCCCCCGTGCTCGGGTCCCGGGCATAGATCTTCTCCCCCAGGATGTTCCCCCACGCTTCGTTCATATCCGACGTGAACTCCGCGTGTTCCTGAAGGACGCTCTGGAAGGTTCCGGATTCCTCCTCCCGGGCCTGCAGATAGCGCTGAAACATCTCCCCTTCCCGCCGGATGGCGGCAATCCTCTGTTTGACCCACTGGTTCAGAAACTGCTGGGCCTGGACGTTCTCACGGCGCACCTCGGCGATCCACCGGGGGTTGGCCACAACGTCCACAAACACGGATGCCAGGAGATGGGACATATCCCTGTGCTTCCCGGCCGGAACCTGGAGGGTGACCAGAGAAGCATAGGTCCCTCCTGTCGCGGTGGACCAGCCGTAAAACATCACGGATGAACCGGAGAGGATGGCATACCGATACAGATCGCCCTTCCGGAACAGGGCCACGAAGGCATCCACGAAATCCTGCCCCTGATAGATCCCGTAATTCTGATACATGGCCTGCCGCGCCTGGTTCTTCAGATACCGTTTCACACTTTTCATGGGTTCGTCCCACACCTTCATCAACTCCCATCCGCCGCCCCACAGGGTCCGGATCAGCTCCAGATATTGCGAGCGCTCGGTGACAATGCCCCCCTGATAGGGCACCGGATTCCCGTTCACGGTGGCGGCATAAACCGGCACGCCCATGGTGCTTCCCGCGCTGATGGAAATCACGTCCCGCCGGACAAACACGCTCGGATCCCGTGTGTCCTGAACGCTCCAGGACACCTCCTGCAACGTTCCCATCGGAAACGATAGGCCATCTGCCGAAAAACCTTCCGGAACGGGGACGAGATAGGCGTTCAGTCCCGCCGGCACCCCCTGAACGGTATAGGGGATCCGTTCCTCGGCCGGCAACACCCGGAGGGTCTGGACGGTTTTCCAGATCTTTTTCTTCTCCTCCGCCGGTGTGGTGGAGGGATAGGCAACAATCTCCACCCTGTGCCACCGGTGGAACCGTTTGATCACAACGTGGATTTCATGGGTGCCGTTGCGGCGCACCTTCGGGAAAAACACGGTCGGAAACCGGGCTTTGCGAATCCACCAGTGATAGGCTGTCACCTCACCGGTGGTGTCCCTGTTGAAAAGGATCTTCCCGCGGACATAGGGCTTCAGCTTCCGGGCGATGTCTCTCCACAGGGCCCTCACGCTGTCTCCGGGCAGGGACACGAAAGTGATCCGTCCGAAAAGGGTGCCCTCGGCGTTGGCCACAAAGAACCCCTGGGGCAGCACATAGATCCGGGTATCCGGATAGACCCAGGCGATATACCCTCGCAGCCGGTTCAGAAACCACCCTCCCCCGTCTGAAAAGGCAGCTTCCAGCGCCCCGTATTCCGGCATGCGGAAGGTGTGGGAAAAAGCGTCCGAAGTTCGGGATAGGCCCGCTGAATAGACCGCATACCCCCCTCCCACCAGGACCAGCCCCGCCAGCACCCACTTTCCCTTCATCCCCCTTCCTCCGCTTCGTGCAACACCCGGCGTAATATTATAGAATCCTCACCCGGATCGTCAAGATCACCGGGTTGGTTAACTCCGCCGCGTTGACAGACCCCCGACCTTCCTCTATGTTTCTCTCCAGTCCAGCTACCATACCAGGAGGTGATGCATGCCTCACGAGGAAACCTTTGCCACCGCCGTGAATTGTATGGATGGACGGGTCCAGGAACCGGTCCGGAAATGGATCCAGCAGCGGTTTGGGGTCTTTCACGTGGATATGGTCACCGAAGCCGGACCCAGCGGCATTCTCGCAAGGGGAGAACCTGAAGAAATCGTGCGGTCCATCTTCCACCGGGTGGACATTTCCATTGAGAAGCACGGTTCTCGCGTGGTGGCGGTGGTGGGCCACCACGACTGTGCGGGCAATCCCGTGGACGCCCACCAGCAAAAACAGCACATCGTGGAAAGTGTCCGGAGAATTCGGGCATGGAGGGAAGATGTGACGGTGATCGGTCTGTATGTCAACCACCGGTGGGAGGTGGAAGAAGTCGTTTCTTTCCATCCGTCCAGGCCATCTGTCCAGGCTCCCCGGGAGGGACATGACGGTCCGGATGTTTCCCCATACCCTTAAGCCATGCTGTGGATCACGGAAGTGGCCCCCCGGGATGGGCTTCAGAACGAGCCCCGACCGGTGCCCACCGATGTCAAGGTCTCTTTTGTGAATGCCCTCTCCCGCACGGGAGTTCAGGAGGTGGAGGTCTCCTCCTTCGTCTCCCCCCGATGGGTCCCCCAGCTGGCGGATGCCGAGGAGGTCTTCACCCGCATTGAGCGGGTCCCCGGTGTGGTCTATTCCGCGCTGGTGCCCAACATGAAGGGCCTGGAACGCGCTCTGCGGGCCGGTGTGGACAAAATCGCGGTGTTTACGGCCGCCTCCGAGACCTTCAACCGGAAAAACACCAACGCATCCATCGCCGAGTCCATCGCCCGCTTCCGGGACGTGGTGGCCCGGGCACGGGAGGCGGGTCTTCCTGTGCGGGGGTATATCTCCACGGCTTTCTATTGCCCCTTTGAGGGGAAAATCCTGCCCCGTCAGGTCCTGCCCGTGGTGGAGCAACTCCTGGATGTGGGGGTGGACGAGGTGGACCTTGCCGACACCATCGGCAGAGCCGTCCCCCGGGACATCCGGGCCCTTCTCCAGGACGTCCTCCGGATCCTTCCTCCGGAACGGGTGGCCCTCCACGTCCACGACACCTACGGCACGGGCGTGGCCAACGTGCTCGCCGCCTATGAGGAATTCGGCATCACCCGGTTTGACAGCTCCGCGGGCGGACTGGGGGGATGCCCCTTCGCGCCGGGAGCCTCGGGCAACGTGGCCACCGAAGACATCGTGTATGCCCTCCGGATGAGCGGCGCCCCTCTGTCCGTATCCCTGAACGCCCTGAAAGAGGCGGTGGACATCATCCGGCCCCACCTGGACCGGCCCATCCCTTCCCGGCTGTGGGGTGTGCTTCAGACCCGGTCGGACCTGGATGAGGTCATCGCCCGGGACCTCACAGCGGGCGCACATACAGAAGGCCCCTCCGGGGATAGGCCCGCTTGACCCGCACCCGGATGGGTTCTCCCCGCCTTCCCTCCACCGCAGGCTGCAGAATGCCCTGATAGTGAAACTCCGGGAAATACACCCGCTCCTTGGACATCCACAGTCCCACAAGCTCCGGGCGATCCCGCTCCAGCAGGGTCAGGATCCAGAAAATCTGTCGGCGCCGCATGCCCTGGCGGGCCCTGGAGGAGAAGGTCTCATACGCCTGGGCCCAGGAGATCATCTGAGCCTCTTCAAAGGCCGGCTCTCCCGTGGCTTCATGGTGCAGGAGCTGAAGCTGCACCACGAGGTCCAGAAACCGGCGGATGGGAGAGGAGATCTGCGTATAGACCTCCACCCCCAGCCCGTGATGGGGACGGGGGGCGGACGTCCAGATGGCCGGGGCGAAAAAGCGTCCCACATACGTCGGGAGCAGGGGATCTTCAAGATCCTTCGGGGTCGGCCGCTGGGCAGGGGGTTCGGAGGCCCGGAAAGGGATGGGGAGCCCCCGTCGCAGGGCTTCCACCGCCGCAAGATGATTGATCCGGATCATCCACTCCATCACGGCCTGATGCCCGTCGTGGGGCACTTCCCGCTCCACCTCAATCCGGTCCCCCTCCACCCGGACCTTCACATCCGGCAGAAGCAGCGAAAAGGCGCCCGCAGCGTTCCGTTCCTGTTCCCACGCCCGGGTCAGGGCAAAAAGCACCTTCCCCTCCGGATCTTCAAGGAGATACCGGCGCAGTTCATCCGGAACCCACCGCGCCCGGAGCCGGACCCATCCCCAGCGAAAGGCGTATTCCCGGACCGCCGTGCCCTCCCCCCACAGATCCAGAATCAGGGCGGGCCGGAGTTCGTCCTCCGTCAGGGTGAACCGGTCCTCCACCCAGGGTCGGGGCATCATGAACCAGGTCCCCTCCGGGAAATACAGGCTCTGCATCCGGCTTTCCGCGACCGCTATGAGGGGATGGTCCGGCCCCAGCCAGGCCGCAGGGGCCGCGATATAAAGGGAAAACCGCCAGCCTCCCGGTGTCGTTTCAAAGGCAAAGGCGTCGTCCACTTCCACGGTTGTGGGCGCGTCCACCGCCACCCCGTCCTCCCGGACCTCTTCAAGAAGTTCGGCATAGGGAGGACGCTCCGGGAGGGGAATGTCCGGTTCTTCCCGGAAGGCACGGATCACCCCCAGGCGATAGGGAATTTCGTTGATGCCCCGCTCCAGAAGACCCGCCTGTTCCAGTCGCTCCAGCAGCACATCCGGCGGGGGAAGGTTCTTCCGTTCCTCCCCCCGGAGCGCCGCAGCGCGGAGTTCTTCCAGCACGCCCTCCAGCACCGTCCGCTCTTCCGGAGTGGCAAAGCGTTCCCGCAGGGCCTCAAAATCTTCCCGGGGCTCCCGCAACCAGGCATACACCGCTTCCCGAACAGCCGAAACCATGGCTTCCCGGCGTTCCCGCTCCCGGGCTTCCTCCAGCTCTTCCGGCGTATGGATCACCACCTCTCCGGAACGAAGGAGATCAAAGGCCCGGTGGCGGGAAAGCAGAAGGAGCAACCCGGCCTTCTCCTGAGGGGACCCCGCAAGGGATAGCACTTCCTCCAGAGGCATCCGTTCGCCTGCAGCCAGTTCCAGGAGGTCTTCCGGATCCGGTTCGGGCAGCGCGTTCAGGACCTCCTGGAGCTTCTCCCGGCGCTCCCTGTCGCTCCGGGGAAGGGAACCGGGAACATCAAAGGATACCACCACATCCTGCCGGCGGTTTTTGAACACCTTTTCCGGGGTCCAGATCCGATCTCCTTCCTCCTGAAACCCCCACAGCACTTTCCCCCGGAGAAAAAGGGCAACCACCCTCACGGTGCCGGTCTCCCTACCGGATCCGCCGGAATCCGCCGCACGTCAGGAAGAGACTTCCGAAGGGGTTTTCCGCCCCACCAGCCGGCAGAAGGCGCACACCTCCAGGGTGGTGGGCATGCCGCACACGGTGCAGGACCGAAGCGGCGGCGCCTCTTCGGCCGGAAGGCCGGAAAGCACCTTTTCCCGAAAGGCCAGAAATTCCCGATAAAACCGGAGTTTGGTCCCGGGAGAGCGCTCTTCCAGGGTGTTGAGGATTTCCTTATAGAGGATGCTCTTGGCTCCTTCGGCAAAGGGGCACTCGTCGCGGATATAGTCAATGCCGTTGAAAATCGCATAGAGCGCCACTTCCTTCTCGCTCATGAAGGCGAAGGGTTTGGCCTTGGCCGCCATCCGGGGATGGTTGGAAGGAAGATACGGCCCCTGCCGGGCGAGATACCGCACGTCCCACCGGAGGGTGTTCCCGAAGAGGGTGGCCACTTCATCGTCCAGATTGTGCCCGGTCACCACCACCTGGAAGCCACCGGTGACGGCCTTCCAGTTCATGAGATAGCGCTTCACGGTGCCGCACATGGAACAGGGCACCTGCTGGCGGCGATGGTGCACGAGGTCCGGAATGGCCAGATCGTGCCGGAGTTTGAGGGGATAGATCTCCACAGGGATGCCGAATTTCTCCTGAAATGCCTCCACCTTTTCGCGGGAGACCGAGGAATAGCCGATTCCTCCGTCAATCCCCAGATCAATATAAAATCCCCGGACATTGTATCCGTGCTTCGCAAGAAGATAAAGCACCGCCAGAGAATCCTTTCCCCCGGAAACCGCAACGAGCACGGGGTCTTCCGGGGTGAACATCCGGTATTTCCGGATGGTCTTCAGAACTTCCCGCTCAAAGCGCTCCACGAAGTGTTCCCGGCACAGGGCCAGGTTGTGCTGCCGCAGGTGCACCTGTGCCCGGTTTCTGCAGATGCGGCATTTCATGACGATTTCGTCTCCCCTGCAGATGCCTCGCGAAGGGCCCGGAGTTCGGCGAGTTTGGACTCTACCTGTTCCATCATGGTCGCCATCTGCCGGGCGGACTGATCAAAAGACCTGCCCAGGACCTTGAGAAACAGGAAAAGGAATCCCAGACCCTGCTGAACCTCCGGGTCCGAAAGGGCTTTGACGAACCCCATGGGTCCCATTTTCGGGGGATTTTTGAGGAGTTCCGGCGTGAATTCTTTCCCCAGTTCCCGGGCAAAGTTGTTGAACATCACGGAGAGGATGGTGGGCTCAATCAGTTCAACGATATGGAGCAGATACGACAGGTTGGCGAAAATCTTGAGAAGCCTTGGATCGGTCAGATAGGATGTGGCGTCCGAGAACACGTGGACAGCCTCCTTCAAAAATTCCAGCGTGCCGTCCTCGTGCATCTGCACCAGAATGCCCATGGCCTCATCCAGGGCCCGGGCGGTTTTCTCATCTTTGATCTCAAACGCCATGGCTTCCCTCCATGGTTTGGCGTTCAGGAAAGCAACTGGGCGAACCAGAGCGCTTCAAACAGCATTTTGGCCAGGCGCACCGCCTTTCCTCTGCCCAGCACCCCGCAGGAAGGGGGGCCTTCCAGTTTCATGATCTGACGAAAGTCGCACATGGGGAGCACGGCATCGTCACCAAAGTCCATGATGCACATGGCCACGGGGTTGAAGCTTTCCCCCACATAGCCCCCTTTGATCTCCGCCGTGATTTCATTGGCCACAAACTCTGCCTGAAAATGGGCTACCACCCCCGCCGGAGGGAGGTTCAGAGAGGGGTTGATCATATCCCCGATCAGGAAGATCTCCGGGAAACGCTCATGCCGGAACGTCTCCGGATCCACCCGGGGAAAACCGCGTGCATCATGAGGAGGGAGATCGGCCAGGAGGCGGCTGGGTTTGTGGGGTGGGACCATGATGAGAAGGTCAAAAGGAACTTCCTGTCCTTCTGTGCTCACCACCACACGGCGCTCCCGGTCAATCCGCGCAACCCGGAACTGTCCGACAAACTCCACGCCCTTGTTCCCGAGGATCTCGGTGATCAGTCCGCTGATGGCCGGACCCATCCCCGCAAGCGGGGCCGGATCGGGATGAAGCACCGTGATCCGGGAACGATGGCGGAGTCTCCGGGAGCGGAGGACGAAATCCAGCTGACCGGCAACCTCATAGGGAGCCGGAGGACAGCGGTAATAGGGCCCGGTCACGCCGATCACCACGTCGCCTCCCTGAAACGCCCGGATGGCCTCCCTCATCCGGAGAGAGGCCTCCGGGGACCAGGGATGGTGGGCCGCATCAAACCCTTCCAGGAGCTGATCGTGAAGCTCGGCTCCCAGAGAAACAACGAGAAAATCGTAAGCGAGTTTGCCCTCCCGGAGTTCCACGGTTTTCTCTTCGGGGAGGATTCTCACCACCTCGTCCTGGATCACCCGGATCCCCTTGCGCTTCAGGTTTTTCAGGGGACGGCGAACCTGATCCAGCTCCTTGTATCCCAGGGCGACCCAGGGGAAGGAGGGCATGAAATAGTGATAGGGAGACCGATCCACCAGGGTGATCTCCACCTCCTCCCCTTTCAGGTTTTTGACCAGGCGATTCGCCGCCACCACACCACCCGATCCTCCTCCCAGAATGAGAATGCGGGTCATGTTCTGCCTCCCGTTGACGGTGGGGTTGTGACTTGATGGTATACGCTGCTGCGTGACCCTTCAACACCCAGTTGTCGCAGACCCGGGTCCGCCCTGCCATCTTGACAATCTCCCTTTCGCCCTGTATCTTCCCCACCGGGTTCACCCAACAGGAGGGTTGTCATGATTGCCTTAAGCCTCATGCTCCTCTCCTCTCCTCTCCTCTCCTGTTCCTCCAGGCCTATGAACTGGAGGACACGGTTCCCTGTGTGACGGGGGCCTCGTCCAGCAACCTTGAAGATGTGACCATCCCTCCACCGGACACCGTACGCATGCTCATCATCGTGGGCACCACAGACTCCCTGTGGAACGCCTTCCACAACAGCACCGGCCGTCCCAACCGCCTTCCCGACTGGTGGCACCATATCCTGGTCCCCTGGCCTTTCAACACCGACAGCCTTCAGCTTCCCCAATACCGCTGGGGTGTTTCCGCTTTCTATTATTGGGATTCCAACGGCCGCCTGAAAATCGCCGGAGAACTCGCTGCCGACAGCGTGATTGTCCTCCCCGACACGTTTCACCAGATCGGCGATTTCGCGCGCGCCAACGCCTTCGCCCGCGCGCTGCTGGAAGCCGTTGATCCCTACGTGGATTTTTCCCTCTATGACCGAAACGGGGACAGACGTGTGGATCCAGGCGCTGTCACCTTCGTCACGCCCTTTCTCCGCTGGGGATGGGCCACCCCCACCTTCAACGATACCACAGACGACGGCGTGGTGCTGATCGGCGGACTGAACGGTGGGGCGAGCATCGTGGGATATGGGATGAACATCTGGCTGGTTTTCAACGAAGACACCACACCCCGCCCGGATCCCACACAGGAAATTCCCCGGGCACGAATTCAGACCGGAATCGCCCACGAGTATGGTCACCATCTTGGTCTACCGGACAAATACGATGGAGGGACAGGCGACAACGGCTCTGCCTGCATTCTCTCCAACCCTCACAGTAAAAGCTCCATCGTGGGAGGCTATTCTCTCATGACCCCGCTCAAACCCAACCCTTCTGTGGACGGCGTTCGCCCGCTCAGTTTGTGGGATCGCTGGCAGGTTCAGGACCTTTTCCCCTACGCGGACTGGATCACCCTTGCCACACGAACCGCACAGCAAAACGTCGTGATCCCGGACTATTTCTCTTCAGGGGTGATCTATAAGGTGCCCATCCTCGGCACCCGTCAGGCCTTTGCCTTTGCCGCCTATTTCCAGAACGACTCCACATTTTCCCGAATTTTATGGACATCCGGCCTGTTTGTCCAGCACATTCGGGACACGTCCATCCGGAGTTATTACCACAGCGAAGCGCAGGAGAAAAACAAGGTTGAGGACAACGAACTGGCCATCGGCCAGTGGGACACGGCTGGCGTGGCGGTGAACAACTCCACCGAAGACCCCGTGTGGGGCTATGATCTCCACGATATCGGCATCGCCGGCTGGGGGTATGTTCCTCAGGCTTTCGGCGGTTTCGTCTCGGATCACGTGATTGACCACGATTCCACCTATAGCGCCCTTTCACCCTATGACCTTTTCAACCAGACATCACATTCTTTCGGTACCCGCAACGTCTTCTCCACCTTTTCCAACCCCTCGTCAGACGGGTATGTGTATGGCGGTCCGGTCTCCATCACACGATCTGATTCTTTCCCTCCCGGCTTTTTGATTGACACCACCGTGATTGCGTCGTGCGATACGTTCTATTTCCCCGGATACCGGGAGTTCAACGTCGCCCAGCTCCTGGCCAGCCACTTTGTGATTCGCAACATCCAAGTGGATGAAAATAACCGCACTGTGACGGCGGACATTTACACGAACTTCATTCAGACGGACAGTGCGGGAGCGCTGGGTTTGCCCCATGAGAAACGCTTTGCTGCGGCGGGGCCGGCGTTCACCGATCGGGTCGGTCTCCTGTATCAAGCCAAAGGGTATCTTTACGCCGCTCTGTCCTATGCCGGACCGGACGATCTCGGCTGGATCTGGGAAGCGGCATTTCCGGTGGATTCCGGCGTTACGCAGGCTTCCGGAGCCTTTCTCCCCTACGATCCCCATCCGCCGATGTTTTGTGTGGGATACATCCAGGCAGGCAAGGTGAAGCAGCAATGCCGATATACGACAAACATGCTTTCCTGGTTCCGTCCGTATCCGACCCTTCATGAGGGTGTACCGTTCGCGCTGTCCCACAGCATGGCATCCCAGGATTCCTTCCTGCACCATGTGGCCTTTCTCCGGAATCCGGTAAACGAATTCAACGTCATCCGGTGGTTTTTCGCAGGACCTCTGGGCGGGACCCTTGCGCAGGAGGACGTGGACTCGTGGAACGGAGAGGCTTCAACGGACGTGGACATCGCCGTCCGATCCAGCAGCGATGTGATGGTCACCTATCTCCGGGGAAGCAGCGTGTACGCTGCCTGGAGGACAGACAGAGGGTGGCGTCCCACGCGGCTCGGCAGCGGCACGACTCCTCTTGTGGACACCATCAAAGATGGCTATGTGGTGGTCTGGCAGGATGGAGACTCCCTGCGCTATAGTACCTTCACAAACGGAAACTGGAGCCCGGCGTATGGGCTCACGGTGGGGGAACTTCTGGCCCTGGACGGTGGAGTGCTGCTCTATAAGCGATGGCAGCTCTGGAACGCTCTGCCGGATGGGGTGTTCAAGCGGGTGTGGGATGCGAACACCGGCGCCTGGAGTGCCGAAGAATACGTGATGGACCCGCCGAACAAATCGGGCTTCCACATCGCGCCTGCCGTGGGTGGCGCCCTGCGGATGGTCTTCGTCGTCCCCACGGGGTGGGAGCAATATGGTCCAGAGCACCCTCCCTATCGTGTGCTGGATTACGCCGAGACGGACATTTTCCGGAACCCGATGGAGCTGGATCGCCGGGTGGTGCCTTCACTGGTGATCCAGCATCTTCCGGAAGGTTTCAGGGTGCAGGTGGGGAGCGGGGTGCCGGTTGAACGGTTTGAGCTTGTGGATGTGACGGGACGGCGGGTGGCGGTGGTGAAAAATGCGCTGCGGGCGGTGCTTTCGCCGCCCCATCGGGGGATTTTCCTGATCCGGGCGGTGCTTCCGGATGGTCGGGTGGCGAAACAGAAGGTGGTGGCAATCCGGTGAACAAACCCCCCGCGGTTTTATTCCGAAAACCGCGGGGGGACCCCTTGACGGGGGAGGGCACAACCCCATGGGATTTCCTGCGGAAATTCCATGGGGACCCCGGGTAGGGGGGGTGAAAAGATGATGGGCATCTGGCTGCTTTGGCTTGCAACACAGATGATTCCGCCGGTGGAGGTGGCGAAGGAAGGCTGGTGGATGGTGGACCAAGGCTCCCTTTCCCGTCGGGCGGTGCAGACACAGCCTGGCCAGAACCTTGCAGAAATGGTGCTTTTCTGGCGGGATACTGTGGCAAGGGGAGCAGTGGGATCGCCCGTGATCGGCGATGTGGATGGGGACGGACAGAACGAAGTGGTGGTTCTGAAGCATGAAGAGTTGCATGTGGTGGATGTGTCCCGCCGAACCCTGGCATGGCGGTTCACACCGCCAGACTCCGCGAATTTCGGAGGATTCTGCATCTACAATACACCTTCTCTCGGTGATGTGGATGGGGACGGGGTGGTGGAGATCGTGGCGATGGACGATTCTCATCGGGTGTGGATCCTGAATGCCGCATCCCGGCAGGTGGACAAGATGATCCAGTTGCCCATTTTCTTCCCCGGCTATCAGGGCCGGGCGTGCCCCCATTCCGCTGTGTATGTTGTGGATCTGGAGGGCGATGGCACACCGGGCATCCTGGTGGGTGGGCAGGCTTCTACGTTTGACCAGGCTACACGGTTTTATTACATTCTTCCCTGTGCACGGGCAATCGGGGGCCAGTGTCAAGATTCCCTCCTGTGGTACCGGGAACCCTTTGTCCAACCTGGATGGGGAGTTCCTTTCGGGGACTTAAATCAGAACGGCATGCTCGAGTTTACGGTGGCGGTGGGATGGTCTCCCTCTGTCCCGCTCATCACTTATACCGCAACAGGCGATACATTGTGGGAGGTCCCTTACCCTAATGGAGACGAAATTGCGCGACCTTTTGCCATCGTGGATCTGGACGGCGATGGGAACAGAGAACTGCTGGCTGCCGGAACGGGTGGGATGCTGATCCAATACACTTATGTTTTGGACGGCGCCACGGGGGCGCTGAAATGGCAATATTTCCGGTGCGCCGGGTGGCTCCAGGCCTTTGCCGACATCAACAACGACGGGCAGATGGAAGTGGTGTGCGGCGTGGGAGGACATACGGCACGAGCCCTGACACCCTATGGACATATCCTCTGGGAAACCTCCCTGCCCACCGCATGGGGGTCGGGATTCGTATCAGAGGGACCCGTCGTGGGAGATTTTTCTCCTTCACCGGGACTGGAAAGCTTCTTCTGCAC
>WFYF01000309.1 GCA_015490255.1 Caldifarciminota bacterium | reverse complement strand
GAGAACAGGGAGAGTTTCCAGCTCGTGGCCACCGCCACGGCGAGATAGGCCATCCCGGTGAGGGCTTCCCGAAGTGCCGCGAACACGCCCATGGCAAACGTTTCCCGGAGAACACCGATGTCGTGATAGAACCGGGAAATGAGCTCCCCCGTGTTCATCCGACGGATGTGGGAAAGGGGCATGTTGATCACCTTCTCAAACAGGGCGTTCCGGAGGTCCCGGACAAGCCCTTCCTCAAAAGAAAAAGCCAGGATCTGATAGGCGTAAATCACCACCCCCCGGAAGAAATACACCGCCACAATCATATAGGCAACCCGCCGGAGGGCTTCGTCCCGGGGCACGCTGAACAGCCAGGCCTGGAGGAACTCCCCCACCGGGCGCAGCACGCCCCGGGAAAACAGGGCAGGCACACCTTCTTGCCCGAAGAGAACGCGCAGGACCGGGGAAAGCAGTCCGATGGACAGCCCCTGCACCAGGGAAACGCTGAGCATCAGCACAAAGGTCAGGAGGAGAAGCAGCACCCTCCGGCGCAGATAGGGCCACAGCCAGCGATAATAGGTCAGGAGTGAAGTTTCTTTCTGATCTGTTCCCATGTTTCCTCCGCGTGGGGCTGGGCGTTTTCAACCGGAATGGTGTCCGGGAGAACGGTCAGGAGGCCCAGCCGCCAGGCCTCTCCCGCCATCACACCGTTGCCCGCATACACCCGGGCCAGGGCAAGAAGGGCCCGCACCCGGGAAACGCTCCAGGAGGCAAGCTCCGGATGGTTCAGCGGGACCGCCAGCCAGGGTCCTGAAGGCGGCGACACCTCGTCATCCACAACCACCAGCGGCTCCCCCCGCCATCCGAACCGCCCTTTCAGAAAGTCCACCACCGACTTTTCTTCCCGGGCATCCACCGGCGTGGCCAGGGCCTTCCAGGGCACACCCACCATAGCCAGGGCTTCCCGCCAGCGCGCCGGATAGCGCCGATTCACCCGGAACACAAAGGTTCCTTCGTCGTGAAAAGCGAAGTGCGGACCCGACAGATGGGGATAGATGGCCCGCAGCCAGGCCCGGTCGGGCGGGACCTTATCCAGATCCCAGAACGCGGTGAACTGCAGGCCTGTGAAAGGGGCCTCCCGATCCGGTTTTTCCGCATCCACCGAAAGCAGGGTGAGACCGGGAAGATGATGGTGGACCAGGGGGAACACCGCTGGAGGACCTAACAGGATCAGAGAACCTTCCAGGTTCTCCCGCAGGGCGTGGACCGCATCCAGGGCCAGGGAGGCCAGCACGGGATGGTGAGGCAGGCGGATCAGACAGGGGCCGGTCCGGGGTGCGGTGCCGGTAAAACGCACGCGGGGAGGCTCGGGAAGGCGTCGCCACCACATCAGGAAACCCTGACCGTTACGCCCATCTCCCGAAGAGCCTGGAAAAGACTCTCACTCGCATCCACCTGCACGTCACGGGAGCGATAGCGTTTGCCGTTCAGGCGGATATGCAGAGGATGGGTCCCCGGATGAGCCCGCACCACCGAGACAAACTTCTCCGCCCAGGCCTCGTCAAACCGCTCCGGCAGCACGCATTCCACAGGAGCGTGGGCCAGACGCTGCTCCAGATCCTCCAGCGCCGCGGCCCGGAGCACCAGCGACTCCTCGTCGCCTTCGGTGGAAAGATAGCCCCGGCACCACACCACCCGGTCCAGGGTGAGCAGGTCCTGGCGCTCTTTCAGGAGATCCTCAAACACCAGCACCCGGAGGCGGTTGCCTTCGTGATCTTCCAGCTGCAGATCAGCATACCGGGTGCGTCCTCTCCGGACCTGGAGTTCCACGATGGCCCCCACCACCTCCACCGTGTCCCCGGTTTTCTCCTCAAGGGCATCATAGGAGGGAAAATTCCGGACAGCGTATTCCCGGAACCGGTCCATGGGATGGGCGGCCAGGGGAAAACCCAGCACCTCCCGCTCCATCGCCACCCGCTCCTCCACGGTGTCGGTCACCTCCCGGTTCACCGGAGACCGACGCACCGGCACAAGTTCTCCGAAAAGAGACTGGCCGGCAGCCACCTGGGTGGGACGGCTCATCCGGGGGATGGCCTCTAACAGGGCCTTCCGGGAGGGCTCCAGACGGTCAAAAGCTCCGGCCTTCACAAGACTTTCAATCGCCCGTTTGTTCCAGTTGCCGCGGCCATGCATGCGGTCCACAAACTGCTCAAAGGAGGCATAGGCACCGTTCTGCTCCCGTTCCTGGACAAGTTCCTCCACAAACTTTTTCCCGACGTTTTTCACCGCCCCCAGGCCATACCGGATGCGGCGGTCGTCTTCCAGCCGGAACTCCCAGTCCGAGGCGTTCACATCCGGAGGCAGAACCTCCAGCCCCATCCGCTGGGCTTCCCGGACAAACTGATAGGCCTTCTTGTGGAAGTCTCCGGCCACCATCTCCGCCGAGAGGGTGGCGGTCATGAACTCCGCAGGGTAGTGGGCTTTGAGAAAGGCCGTCTGGTAGGCGATCAGGGCATAGGCCGCGGCGTGGGATTTGTTGAACCCGTATCCCGCAAAAGGCACGATGTATTCAAACAGGGCCTCGGCCTTCTCGCGGGGGACCCCCCGGGCGGTGGCCCCTTCAAGAAACCGGGCTTTCATCTGGGCCATCACCTCGGGCTTTTTCTTGCCCATCGCCCGCCGGAGAAGATCCGCTTCCCCCAGGGAAAACCCCGCCACTTTCGCCGCGATCTGCATGATCTGTTCCTGATAGACGATGGTGCCATAGGTCTCCTGCAGAATCTCCTCCAGCTCAGGAAGCATATAGGTGATGGGGGCCTCCCCGTGCTTGCGCCTCACAAAGTCAATATGCATGCCCGAGGACAGAGGGCCGGGGCGATAAAGGGCGTTCACCGCGATGAGGTCTTCAAACCGGGAGGGTTTCAGCATCCGGAGGAGCTCCCGCATCCCCCGGCTCTCCATCTGGAAAACGCCCAGGGTGTGCCCCTCGCCCAGAAGGCGGAACGTTTCGGGATCATCAAGGGGAATCCGGGAGAGGTCAAACGCCGGTTCCCGACGGTGGATCAGTTCCTGCGCCTTCTCCAGAATGGTGAGGGTGCGCAGGCCCAGGATGTCCACCTTCAGAAGCCCCACCATCTCCAGGGACTTCATGTCAAACTGGGTGGACACCTCCCGGGAAGTCCCGGTGTGGCGAAAGAGGGGGACATAGTCCGTGATTTTCCCCGGGGCAATCACCACCCCGGCCGCATGGGTGGAGGCGTTCCGCACCTGTCCTTCAAGTTTGCGGGCATAGGCGAACAGATCCGGATATTTTTCTTCATACGCCTTCAGTTCCGGAACGGTTTCCAGGGCTTCCGCCAGCGAACTCCCCTGCGGAATGAGTTTGGCGATTTTGTCCACTTCCGAAAGAGGGATGCCCAGCACCCGGCCCACATCCCGCACCACCGCCCGGGAAAGCATCCGGCCGAAGGTGATGATCTGGGCCACGCTGTCCTCGCCGAAACGCTTCCGGATGAATTCAATCACCCGGTCCCGCTTCTGGTCGGAAAAGTCAATGTCCACATCCGGAGGCGAAACCCGTTCCGGATTGAGAAAACGCTCAAACAGAAGGTCATAGCGGAGGGGGTCCAGCTGGGTGATCCCCAGGGCATAGAGCACCAGGGAGCCCACCGCCGAGCCCCGACCCGGACCCACGGGGATTCCCGCCTCCCGGGCATGGCGCACGATCTCCCAGATGATCAGGAAATACCCTGCATATCCCATCCGCTCAATGATGGAAAGTTCGTGTTCCAGGCGCTTTGCATAGGCTTCCGGAACGGGCTCCCCCACCCGCCGGGTCAACCCTTCCCGGGCCAGATGCCGCAGATACTGATCCGCGCTTTCAAATTCCGGCGGAATGTCAAACCGGGGAAGGTGCACCCGGGTGGGGTCCAGGGTGAGCTCAATGTTCACCTTTTCGGCGATCTCCAGCGTGCTGTGAAGGGCCTCCGGCACGTGGCCGAAACGCTCCCACATCTCCTCCGCGGTGCGGAAATACACCTGATCCGTGGAGAGGCGGAACCGGTCCTCGTCTGAGAGTTTCTTCCCGGTGTTGATGGCCAGGAGCACCTCCTGCAGCCGGGCATCCTCCCGGTGGATATAGTGCACATCGTTGGTGGCCACCAGCTTCAGACCATACCGGGGGGCCGCCTGCAAGAGAAATTCGTTGATGGTTTTGCTCTCTTCCACACCGACATCCTGGAGTTCCAGATAAAACCGCTCCGGCCCGAAAAGGTCCACAAACCTCGCAATCACCCTGTGGGCCGCCTCTTCCCCCCGGTGGAGAAGGTTCTGGGCCACCGGTCCTTTGGGGCAGCCCGAAAGCACAATCAGGTGCTCGTGATGGCGGGAGAGGACCTCCCAGTCAATCCGGGGTTTGTAATAAAAGCCCTCCAGATAGGCGATGCTGGAAAGACGCATGAGGTTCCGCACCCCCTCGGCGTTCATGGCCAGGAGGGTGAGGTGGTAATAGTCTTTTTCTTTCTCGGTCCGGGAGGTGGGAGCAAAATAGGCCTCCATCCCGATGATGGGTTTCACCCCGGCAGCGCGGGCCTTTTCATAGAACTCCACCATCCCGAACAGGTTGCCGTGATCCGTCAGGGCAATGGCGGGCATGCCCAGTTCCCGGGCCCGGGCCACCAGATCCCCGATCCGGGCCACCCCGTCCAGCATGCTGTATTCCGAATGGACGTGAAGATGAACGAATTCCTTCATGGCTTCCTCACTCCGGACGTTCGGGTTAAGGATACCCCGGTCCGGCCGAACCTTCAAAGACGTTTCTCCAGGCGGTCTCCGGGGGTTCCATCGGGATAGCGGATTTCCCCGGGGACTGCAGAGACGTAGCCCAGCCGGGCATAGAATTCCCGGGCGGCTCCGTTGTCCGCCCGCACATGCAGGGCCATGCACTCCCTCCCCCGTTCCCGGGCCAGTGCCTCGCCGGCCTCAACCAGCCTCCGCCCGATCCCCTGCCGGCGGTGTTCGGGAAGCACCAGAAGGGTGGCCAGATACATCCGGTCTTCCTCGTCCCAGAAGCTCGCCACACCCACCACCTGACCCGATACCTCCGCCACAAAGGGGAATCGCAACGGGTGTTCCCGCTCAAAGCGCCACTGCGTCTCTCCCCATCCCTCACCGGGGGGCATCAGGGTGCGATGGAAACGAGCCACCTCCGGAATATCGGCATCGGCGAGGGGACGGATCCGGACGGCGTCAGGCATGCCGGAAGTGGCGGATCCCTGTGAACACCATGGCGATCCCCAGCTCCCGGGCCCGGGCGATCACTTCCTCATCCCGGACCGACCCGCCGGGCTGGACAATGGCCCGGATGCCGGCGCGATGGGCCTCCTCCACCGAATCCGGAAAGGGGAAAAAGGCGTCCGAAGCCAGCACGGCGCCCCGCGCCTTTTCGCCAGCCTGCGTCAGGGCGATGCGGACCGCCTGCACCCGGTTCATCTGACCTGCGCCCACCCCCAGAACCTGCTCATCCCGGGCCACCACGATGGCGTTGGACTTGACGTGTTTCACCACCGTGAAGGCGAAACGCAGGTCTTCCCAGAGTTCCTGGGGAACTTCTCCCGAAACCACCGTGAGGTTTTCTTCTTCCCAGATCCCGAGATCCGGTTCCTGAAGCAGAAGGTCGCCTCCGAGCAGCCGGGCATCGTATCCGTCGGGAAGGGGGAACCGGAACCGGACCAGCCTGCGGTTTTTCTTCTTCGTGAGCACCTCCCAGGCCTCGTCATGGAAATCCGGGGCGGCCACAATCTCCAGGAAATGCTCGTTAAGTTTCTCCGCCAGGGTCCTGTCCACCGGGCGGTTGAGGGCCACGATTCCCCCGAAAGCCGAAACCGGGTCTCCCTCCAGGGCCCGCTCATAGGCTTCCAGCGCCGTGTCCCCGCGGGCTGTCCCGCAGGGGTTGGTGTGCTTCACGATCACGCACGCCGGTTTCTCTTCTCCAAGGTCCTGCAGGAGGGCCAGCGCTGCGTAAAGATCCACGTAGTTGTTGAAAGAAAGGGCCTTGCCCCAGAGAGGCTGAAGGGTGGAGAGAAAACCGTGAGACAGCGCCTCATAGGCCCATCCCCGCTGATGGGGGTTCTCTCCATAGCGAAGGGTGTGCATCCGGCGATACACGGGGAAGAGATACTCCGGCGGATCCCCGTGTTTCCGCCGGTAGAGCTCCGTATAGATGGTGGCGTCATACACGGCCGTGTGGACGAAGGCCTTGAGGGCCAGTTCCCTTCGCAGTTCCAGCGCGTCCTCTCCGTCCCGGAGGGCGTCCAGGACCCGGGGATAGTCCCGGGGATCCACCACCACAAACACGTCCCGATAGTTCTTGGCTGCCGCCCGGATGAGCGTGGGCCCGCCGATGTCAATAAACTCCAGTAGCTCCGTTTCTTCCAGGCCTTCCCGTGCTTTGCGGGCGAAGGGATAGAGGTTCACGGCCACCACCCGGATGTCCGGAAGGTCCTGCTCCTCCATGGTTTTTCGGTCTTCCTCCCGGGATCTCCGGGCCAGAATGCCACCGAAGATCAGGGGATGGAGGGTTTTGACCCGCCCGTCCAGGATTTCCGGAAATCCCGTGAGATGGGACACGGGAATGACCGACAGGCCAGCCTGTTCAAGGGTGCGGGCGGTTCCTCCCGTGGAAAGGAGAGAGAAACCGAGTTCGGTGAGGCCCCTCGCGAAATCTTCAACCCCGTGTTTGTCAAAAACCGAGAGAAGGGCATAGCGCATGGTTCACCTCCTAAAGCCCCAGTCGTTTGAGAAAGGCAGGGTCTTTGCGCCAGCGAGGACGCACTTTCACCCAGAGTTCCAGGTGGACTCCCCTTCCCAGAAAGGCCTCCATCTCCTTGCGAGCCCGGATCCCCACCTTCTTGATCTTCTCTCCACCCCGGCCGATCAGGATGGGCTTCTGGGACTCTCGCTCCACATAGATCACCGCACGAATATAGGTCTTGCCTCCATGCTCGGGGTCATCGTTCACGAAGTCCTCCACCTCCACGGCGGTGCTGTAGGGCACCTCTTCACCGTACAGCTCAAAGATTTTCTCCCGGATGATCTCCGCGGCCCAGGTGCGGAGGTCCTCGGGGGTGACGGTGTCGGGGTCATAGAAGGGGGGCCCTTCCGGAAGGTATTTCAGGATCACGTTCAGGAGGATGTCCAGGCCGTCCCGCTTGAGGGCACTGATGGGCACGGCTTCCTTGAAAGGAAACAGGCGGGTGTAGGCGTCAATCACCGGAAGGATCTCCGGCTTATACACACGGTCAATTTTGTTCACCACCAGGATGGCCGGTTTCTCCGCGTTGCGGAGAAGTTCCAAAAAAGCCTCGTCTTCTTCGGTGGGCTGCACGGGTTCCACCATGAAGAGGACGAGGTCCGCGTCCTGAAGGGCACGACGGGCCTGCTCCATCATCCGGCGATGAAGTTCGTATTTCGTGCGGGAAAGCAGCCCAGGGGTGTCAAGAAAGACGATCTGCGCGTCTTCAAGGGTCAGCACCCCGAGGATGCGTTTCCGGGTGGTCTGGGGTTTGGGGGTAACGATGGACACTTTGGTCCCCAGAAGCTGGTTCAAAAGCGTTGATTTCCCCACATTCGGTCTGCCGACCAGGGCCACAAAACCGGATTTCACGTGGAAAACCTCCCGATGCGTCAGTGCAAAGGATACACACCCCCCGGGGGACCATCAAGGTGCCGCCCTGCCTCATCAAAAAATCACGAAAGGAGGCGGCTTCTGTGGATTTCGCCGCAAGCCATCCCACGGTCCGTCCTTGAAGGGACGACGGTGGATGCCTATAATCACGGTGATGATGGCCTTTCTGGTTGGCTGGACCGCCCTGGCCGCGTTTGAAGACCGGATGTTCGCAGAGGCAGCCCGTCTGGCGATGGAGGACACCTTTATGGTCCATCGCTGGGTGCGAGCAGTCTCTTTCCGGCATCTCGGCTGGAACGAATCCCTGCGAACGCTGCTGGATCCCCCCCGGACCCGTGCGGAGACCCTTCTCCTGGTGGACGCTCTCCTCAACCTGGAACCGGAGGAGGCTGTTCCCCTTCTCCGACCTTATCTGCGAGACGCCGCACTGGATCTCTGGGCCAGGGATCGGCTGGTCCAGACCTTCCTCAGGGCCGGCCGCCCCTGGGATGCCCTGGTCTATTATCAGCAACTTCCCCGGGCACGGCGGCGGACACACCTTCCCCACCTGGTGGATCTCGGAGAAGAAAGCCAGGACACCGCCCTTCTGTTCGCCCTGCTCTCGGATATGGAAGGCCTGCTCCGTCCGGCTGCGCTGTTCTGGCAGGGTGCCCTGAATCCGGCCCTCCGGCAGAAACTCTGGGACAGTCTGCTTCTTCTCTATCCCGAAAGCTCCTGGGCGGAAAAGGCCCGTGAGCAATACACCCCCTCCCGGGAAGCGGAACTCGCCTATCTTCTTGCCCGCAGGGAGTTCCGGAAGGTTCTCCGAAAAACCCGCATCGCCCGCTCTCCCCGGGAGGTGGAGGCGCGATTTCTGGCCTTTTATCGCCAGGATCGCTATCGTCGGGCGCTGGAAGTATACCGGAGACACCGCAGGATGTTCCGGAAACTGGCGCCGGAACGAACGTTTCAGGCTCTGATTTCGGCTTATTACGCGGGCGCGCCTCACTATGTCCGCATCCTCCGGGACCTGCTGGGGCGGAACTCGCGGCGCCATACCGATTTTGCCGCCCATCTGACGGCCCACTTTCTTCGCCGGCATCCCGGAAGGTTTCTGGAGATCGCTCCCCTTGCCCTTCGCCACAGAAGCGGGATTCTTGCGTTTCAGCTGGGGATTGTTCGCCTGACGTGGGGGGACACGGCGGAGGCACGAACCTGGTTTGCCCGGGCAAAGCGATGGGCCAGGGACGACTTCCTGGCGGTGCAGGCAGGCTTCTGGCTCCGCCGAACTGGTGAACATGCCGAAGAGCTGCCCGCGTGGTATTCTTATTACTGGTGGGTGGATGCTCCGCCAGACACACTGCATCCCCGGAGAGGCCTGGATCCCCCTCCCGTGGTGGAGGAAAAATGGCTCTGGGCTGCCCGGCTGGGTGAGGTGTGGTGGCTTCCGGACACCCTGCCACCCCAGGCTCTGAAGGAGCTCGTTCGGGAAGCTTCCCGGTGGGGATATACCACGCTGGCCCTCCGGTGGGCCTACCGCTATGCCCGGGTCACAGGTCAGTGGGAAGAGGTGCTGCCTTATCTCTTCCCCCGCCCTTACCGTCGGGTGGTGTGCAGGATGACGGCCCGGTATGGCGTGGATCCCGCCCTGGTCTGGGCCATCATGAGAGAAGAGAGCCATTTCAACCCCCGGGCGGTTTCTCCTGCCGGCGCAGTGGGACTGATGCAGCTCATGCCCTATACCGCCCGGCGGGTCATGGGGCATTCCCCGGACCTGACGAATCCTGAAGAGAACATCCATGCAGGGGTGCGGTATCTGTCGGAACTCCTTCGGGAGTTTCCCCATGTGATGGCTGCGCTCGCCGCATACAACGCAGGAGAGCGTCACGCCCGGCGGTGGCTGAAAATCCCCGCGCAGGACCCCTTGCTCTGGGTGGAGTGGATCGGTTTCCGGGAAACCCGGAATTACGTCCGCCGGGTGTTTCGCAGCTACCTGGTCTATTCTTCCCTTGAGAAAGCCCGGCCTGCCTGTCAAACGGGACTGTGAGATGAAATCCGGTGTTCTGATCCTCCTCACCGACTTTGGCCTGCAGGACCCTTATGTGGGGGTGATGAAACTCGTGGTGCTGCAGGGGGTGGGACCGGATCGTGGGGTTCAGTTTGTGGATCTTTCTCACGGGGTTCCGCCCCAGAACCTCCGGGTGGCCGCCCGGATGATTCGCTGCGCAAAGCCCTACGCTCCGCCGGGGAGCACGTGGCTCATCGTGGTGGATCCCGGGGTGGGGACCTCTCGGAGGGCTCTTGCCTTTCTGCTGAAAGACGGGAGCCGGGGGGTGGCTCCGGACAACGGGGTGATCACCCCTTTCCGGGAATCTCTGACAGCCGTGAGTGCCCTTCCCGTTCCTCCGGATGCATCCCCGACCTTTCATGGTCGGGATGTGTTTGCACCGGCGGCTGCCCGTCTGCTCTCCGGGATGCATCCTCACGAGCTGGGCGACCCCCTGGATCCTGAAGGTCTTGTCTGGCTGGAAGAGCCGCCCCCCCGGATTCTCCCGGATGGTCTGGAGGGCCGGATTGTCGCCGTGGACCGGTTCGGGAACCTGATCACCAACATACCCGGAGAGGCCCTCCGGGATCGGAAGGTTCGGGTTCATGCGGCGGGTGTGGACATTCCCCTGGTTCGGACTTACGGGGACGTGCCGGAAGGGGCCCTGCTGGCTCTGGTGGGGTCCTGTGGGGAACTGGAGATCAGCGTTCGCAACGGAAGTGCTCGGGCTCGTCTGGGGCTGGAGCAAGGAGATCCCGTGTGGGTTTTCTGGGTCTCCTGATCGCGGTTCCCCTCGTTTCCTTCTCGGTGGATGGCAACCGCTTTTTCAGCGATCGCGAACTTCTTGCGGTCACGGGCCTCTCCAGGGGAGAGACCTTTCGTCGTCCCCTCCTCACCCGGGCTGCATGGAGCCTGGAAGATCTTTACCGGGAAAAGGGCTTTCTTGATGTTTCCGTGATGTACGAGGTGCGGGATGTTCCCGGTGGCAAGGCGGTGCGGTTTCTGGTTCGGGAAGGTCCCCGTTATCGCATCCAGAACGTGGTGGTGGAGGACCCTGGCCCGCTGCTGGATTCCCGAAGTTTTCTCCGGAAATTCCCGCGGGGAACGCCGCTGGATGTGGAGGTGCTCAGCCAGCGAGAGCGGGAAATCGTCCGGTTTTATCAGGACCGCGGGTATCCTTTCGTCACCCTTGATCGTGAGATGGAAAAGACGGCAAACGCCACGGTGATCCTGCGGTATCGCCTGGAAGCCGGGCCCTATGTGATCGTGGCCGACGTTCGGGGGAAGACGGACGGGGGGCTTTCCCTGCGTCGGATTGTCCGGGCCACGGGGATGCGCCCCCCGGAACCCTTTCGCCAGTCCCGGGTGGAAGAGGCGCTCCGGAATCTCTATCGGATGACCGTTGTGCAGTCTGCGAGCTATCGCACGGAAACCCTGACGGTTCGCCCGGACACGTTGTTTCTGCGGATGGTTTTTGAGGTGCAGGAGCGGCGGCCCCGGTTCATCCGCATCGGAACCGGTTTCCAGTCTCCGGACCGCCTGCAGGGAACGGGGGGCGGGGGACACCGGAACCTGCTGGGCAACGGCCAGGAACTGGAACTCCTGGCCACGGGGGCGCTGCGTTTCAGCGAGATGGATCGCTTCAGCTATGAACAGATTGGACTTTCCTATCGGGAACCCTTTTTCCTGGGGTTCAACGTGGCCAGTTTTCTGCAGCTCACATACCTTCTGGACCTGGATCGCCTCACCCGGGAGGTGAGCGTTTCCTGGAGTCTGGAAAAATCCTGGTGGCGGCGGCTCTTTGCCCGAACCACCCTGAGCTGGCGAAAGAACTTCACAGGGCAGGCGGGCATCACCAACACCCTGGAGCAGACCCTGACCTATGAAGGTCGGGACAATCCTCTGGATCCCCGGGAAGGCACATGGTTTTTTCTGGGGCACACCCACGCGGGCGGGATCCTTCAGGGAGACCATACCTTTGAGCGTTCTGTGCTTGACCTGCGCCGCTATGTTCGCATCAGCCGGGATCTGACCCTCGCAGGGAGATTCCGGGGCGGGATTTTCTGGGGACTTCCCGAGCCGGAGCGCATCGCCCTGGTAGATCTGTTCACCCTGGGCGGCGATGGGAGTCTCCGGGGCTATCCTCTGAACGGGGTGGGGACCTTCCGTGTGGAGGGAAGCGCCTTTCGGTATGGAACGGTTCTCGCCAACGCCAGTCTGGAACTGCGTCTGCGGGGACGTGGCATCCGGGTCGGGGGCATCCGGATCCCCCTGGGGGCGGTGCTTTTCTGGGATGCAGGTGTGCTGGACCAGCGATGGCCGGTTCGGGCAAAAGTTCGCCACAGCCTGGGGCTGGGACTCCGCCTCCACAGCCTGGCCGTTCCCCTGCGCCTGGACCTTGCCGAACCCCTTCCCGAAGGGAATCCCCAGGTGATTTTTGCGCTGGGACACATGTTTTGAGTCAGTACCCTTTCCGGAAAAGCGCCAGGAAAAACCCTTCGGTCTGATTCTCAAAGGGCAACACGCGGCCGACCCGGGCCATTTCGGGGGGATAGGTCCGTTCCCGCCACCGGGAAAGTCCGGGACGAAAACGTATGCCGGGAAGGTCCGGCAGGGGCAGGACCTCCACCTCTTCCCGGGAGTTCAGCAGAAAGGCCACCACGTCTTCGTTTTCCTCCGGGGTGAGAGTGCAGGTGGAATACACCATCTCCCCTCCCGGAGCAAGGGCATCCCAGGCCGCCAGGATCAGCTTGCGCTGGAGTCCTGCAAGACGACGGACTTTTCGGAAACTCCACCAGCGGAGAATCTCCCGATTTTCGTGGAGGGTTCCCAGGGCGGAGCAGGGGGCATCCAGAAGAACCCGGTGAAAGTGGTCGCGGTGGGTTTCCCCGAAACGGGTTCCGTCCGTTTCGGTGATCACCACGTTCAGAGCACCCAGGCGATCCACGTTGTTGGCCAGGGCCCGGAGACGCTTCCGGTCAATGTCGTTGGCCACAATCACGCCCCGGTTGCCCATCATCTCCGCCATCTGGGTGGTTTTGGAACCCGGGGCTGCGGCGAGATCCAGCACCCGCTCCCCTGGATGGGGAGCAAGGAGCAGAGGGGGTAGGAGGGAAGCGAGGGACTGCACATAGAAATACCCCAGATGATGTTCCAGGGTGTTCCCCAGAGG
>WFYF01000308.1 GCA_015490255.1 Caldifarciminota bacterium | reverse complement strand
CATCCGCACAACCTCCCGGGCGGGGGGTGGATCCATCGCAGAACTCCTGGCCTTTGAGGTTCCCGCGCTGTTCATCCCCTTTCCCCATGCAGCGGACAATCACCAGATGGCCAACGCCCGGGAGGTTGTGCGGATGGGGGCGGGGGAGATGATGGAGGAAAGCCAACTTCATCCACGAAAAATCCGGACGTGGATCCGCCATCTCCAGGATCCGGATTACCGCAGACGCATACAGGAGGGCATGCGTCGTCTGGCCCGGCCGGGGGCGGCATGGGAAATCGTGGAGAAGGTGCTTGAGGAGATGGATGCCCTTTCTCCCTGAAGCCGGGTTTCGCCCGCATTGATCCCGTTTGGAGAGATTTTGACGAATCCGTGCACGCACTGAAAGTTTTCCCCTGCAGGTGTATAATTCAAAAAACAGGCTGGGCTGGGGGAGTCGGGGCAACCCGGCTGAGAGGGACCCTGAAGGCGGGTCCGACCCCTGGAACCTGATCCGGGTCATGCCGGCGGAGGGAAAGCCCAGCGTCCCCTCCTTCAGGTTCCTCCCCCTCCCGGCGGGAAGAAAAAACAGGAGGTGCGCCATGACGCAGCTGGAAGCGGCCCGTATGGGCAAAATCACCCCGCAGATGGAGTATGTGGCGAAGGTGGAGGGGAAATCCCCGGAGGAAATCCGGGAACTCGTCGCCGCCGGCCGGGTGGTCATCCCGGCCAACCCCAACCACACAACGCTTGAGCGCTTCACCGGCATCGGCGAAGGACTGAAGGTGAAGGTAAACGTGAATCTGGGGACCTCCTATGACTATGTCAACGTGGACGAAGAGCTGGAGAAGGTGGACATCGCCCTGGAATACGGCGCGGACACCCTGATGGACCTTTCCACCGGCGGCGATCTCCGGGCCATCCGCCAGCTCGTGCTGGAACGCTCCACCATCCCCGTGGGCACCGTGCCCATCTATGAGGCGGAGTTCCGGGCGGCGAAAGAGAAAAACTCCTTCTTCAACATGACAGAAGACGACCTCTTTGAGGTGATTGAGGAGCACGGGAAACAGGGCGTGGACTATATCACCGTCCACGTGGGCGTGACCTGGGAGAGCCTCCGGCGCTATCAGAACACCGACCGGGTGACCGGGATCGTGTCCCGCGGGGGCGGACTCCTCGCGGCCTGGATGCTCCACAACGAGAAAGAAAACCCCCTCTATGAGCATTACGACCGCCTGCTGGAGATCGCCCGAGAATACGACATGACCCTTTCCCTCGGGGATGGCCTGCGGCCGGGCAGCCTGGCCGACAGCACGGACCGCCCGCAGATCCAGGAACTCCTCCTCATCGGAGAACTCGTGGAACGGGCCCGGAAGGCCGGGGTTCAGGCCATGGTGGAAGGTCCCGGCCACATCCCCCTGAACGAAATCTTCACCAACGTCCAGATTCAGAAAAAACTCACAGGCCACGCGCCGTTCTATATCCTGGGGATGCTGCCCACGGACGTGGCGGCGGGGTTTGATCACATCGCGGGGGCCATCGGGGGCGCCCTGGCGGGGTGGTATGGTGCGGACATGCTGTGCTACATCACCCCGGCCGAACACCTCGCACTTCCTTCCCCGGAGCATGTGAAGGAGGGACTGATCGCCTTCAAGATCGCGGCCCACATCGCGGACATCGCCCGGGGCAACCCCGAGGCCATCGCCCGGAACCGGGAGATGAGCAAGGCCCGCTATGCCCTGGACTGGGAGCGCCAGTTTGAACTGGCCCTCTTCCCGAAAGAGGCGCGGGCGATCTTTGAGGCCCGGGGCTCCAGAACCGAAGCCTGCTCCATGTGCGGCCCCTTCTGCCCCATGAACCTGGTGGAAAAAACCCTCCGGCGCAAGCCGGTAACCCTGTGAGGCTGCCATGAGCGTCGCCACGCAGCTGGAAGACCCCCTGGTCATCGCCGGGAAGACCTTTCGCTCCCGGCTGATGATCGGCACGGGGAAATACCGCACGGACGAGGAAATGCTCGCGGCCCTGGAGGCCAGCGGGGCAGAAATCGTCACGGTGGCCATCCGGCGGCTGAATCTGGAGGACCTGAAGGCGGGCAAACCCACCCTGCTGGACAAGATTGACTGGGACCGCTATACCATCCTGCCCAACACCGCGGGGGCGCGCACGGCGGAAGAGGCGGTGTATATCGCCCGCCTGGCCCGGGAACTCACCGGCTCCAACTGGGTGAAACTGGAGGTGATCCCCGACCCCCGGTATCTGCTCCCGGATCCCGTGGGGACGGTGCAGGCGGCGGAGATTCTCCTCAAGGAGGGATTCGTGGTGCTGCCCTACATCCACGCGGATCCGGTGCTTGCCCGGAGACTGGAAGAGATGGGCTGTGCAACCGTGATGCCCCTGGGTTCGCCCATCGGTTCGGGAATGGGGATCTTCACCCTGGAGGAACTCCAGATCATTGTGGAAAACGCAAACGTTCCCGTGGTGGTGGACGCCGGTCTGGGGGCTCCTTCGGATGCCTCTCTGGCCATGGAGATCGGCGCCGATGCGGTGCTGGTGAACACGGCCATCGCCCGGGCGAAAAACCCCGCCCTGATGGCCGAGGCCTTCCGCCTGGGGGTGGAAGCCGGACGAAAAGCCTATCTGGCCGGCAGGATCCCGAAAAAGCTCGGCGCCGAACCCTCCAGTCCCACCGAAGGGGTTCCGGGACGAAAGGCCTGAACATGGCCCACCTGCCGGCCTTTCCATGGCTGATGCTGGTGGTGGACCTGGACCGGGACCACCCGTGGGAGGGGATTCTGGTGGAGGCGCTGGCCGGTGGGGTGAACCTGGTCCAGGTCCGTTTTCGCAAGGTCCCCACGGGAAAGGCCCTCCCCCGTGTTGAATATCTCCGGGCGCTGGTGCCGCGACACGTGCCTTTCCTGGTGAACACCCGGGGCGATGTGGCCCGGGTGGTGGGGGCGGACGGCGTGCACCTCCCGGAAAACGACCTTCCGACGGATGTTGCGCGAAAGCTTTTCCCCGGCTTGCTGATCGGCAGGTCCATCCACGGTGCCCCTCCCGCGAGAGAGATGCCCGACTACTGGATTTTCGGGCACGTGTTTTCCACGCCCACCCATCCTGACCTCCCGCCCCGGGGACTGGAAGCCCTTCGGGCGGCCACATCCGGAACGTCTGCACCGGTT
>WFYF01000307.1 GCA_015490255.1 Caldifarciminota bacterium | reverse complement strand
CCTCTGGGGCGTGGGGGGTGGGCTGAACCTGGGGGCGTTTCAGGTTTCCTGGGCCTATGTGTTCCACCCCTACGGCCGGGCGCTCATCGGCGCAGCCCTGACCTGGATGGCCGGATCCCGGCATAAGGGAAAAACGCCGACACCCGGTGCAGGAGAGAGATGGCAAAAGGCCAGAGAAAAGCTTTCCCCCTCCCCCGGCCCCTCCCGCCAGGGGAGGGGAGGAGATTTACCCCAACCAATTCCCGAAGGGAATTGGTTGGGGACCCCGTTCGTCCACCCCGCTGGGACATCCCACGCAATTCCTTCTCCATCCAGGCACCAGCAGCCCCGCCCACACCTGAAAGATCACGCAATTCACCCCAGATCCCCGGAACCTGGAAATTTTTTGACGAGCCACGGTTCGGTCCCATCAGAGGAAACATATGGAAATGGAGCGTCTTTCTCGTGGCGTACCTTTTGGGCCACCGTAACGTTTCCACCCGGCAAATCTTCACCGGAGGATAGGGAATGATCTGGCTTGTGGCCTGGACCCTGGTTCAGGGCCCCTGGACGGTGAACCTCACCGGAAATCCCCTGTGGATTTATTCCGCCACCACCTCCTGGGGCGGCCTGATGCCCTACGCCTATACCTATGCCACCAGCCGGTTCACGGGGAATCTGGGATGGCTTGCCCGCTCCGGCCAGGATACCCTGGAGGGTCGGTGGCAGATGGGCTTCTTCCCGCAGGAGGTGACCTCCCTCTGGATGCGGTACGCCCGGAAAAACCTGGAGGTCCGCCTGGGCGATCTCGGAAACGGAGACTGGACCCTCCCGGTCCAGAACCCCCGGGCCCGGGGAACGGTGGTCCGGATGCGGGAAGGGAATCTGGAGGGCGAGGGGCTGTGGTTCTTCCCGCAGGGGACAGTGCAGCTGGAGCGCATCCCGGGGAACAACACGCAGGGACCGTTCCGCCTGCAGCAGGCACCCCTGCTTCCGGGAAGCGAAGAGGTGTTTCTGGTGCAGGAGGGGAAGCGCACCCGGCTGCGGCGGGGTGAGGATTATACAATGGACTACTGGGTGGGGGAGGTGGCCCTGCTGCGCCGAGTGCTGTATGCCGAGGAATTCCTGGAAGTGCGGTATGTGACAGAAGGCGAGGGAACCGGTCTCCGGGCGGCGGGGATGCGTTTCGCTGCAGGGCCCTTCACGGCGGGCGGGGGAGGCTGGCAGATCTACGGTCCCGGGGGATTTCGGGAGGCCCCCGGCGGGTTTCTGGAGCTTGCGGGTGAGCTTCCCTTCATGTCCGGACAGGCCTGGATCGCAGGGGAAGAGCGTCGCGGTGTGGTGTATGGACAGGTCGCACACCGGATGGCGCTGGGGGCGTGGGAGAGCCGTCTCTCCGGCATCTGGCGAAAAGACAGCACCGCCCTCCCGGGAGAGGGACCCCTCCAGGTCCGCAAGCGAGTGGAAACCGAGCAGGTCTTCCACCTCGGATCGGTCTCGGCTGGAGGCACCTGGGGATGGGAAGACGGCCTCCAGCAGGTCCGCTCCACGGAGGGCTGGCTTGAGGGCCCCATACGCTCCGGAACCTGGAAGGTCACGGGAACCCGGAGGGAAGTCATGGGGAGTTCCTTCCGGCAGGGACTGCGGCTGGAGGGAACCTTCCCGGGGTTCCGTTTCTTTCTCGCCCGGTATGAAGGGCGCTATCCCGCCCGGGGCATTCAGTCGGGCGTGTGGTGGGAAGGTGGGGGAGAGCTGAAAGGGTCCTTTGCATCGGTGCAGACCGGACTTTCCCTCCAGACGGAGGTGCAGGGCCGGCGGCATCAGGAGAATTTTTCGGTGTATCTCCACCTTCCCCGCAACCTGCTGCGCCTTCAGGCCACGGGACGCCGGACCTTTGACGGCCTGTGGCTGGCCACCCTTTCCGGAACGGGCCGCATGGAGGCCGGAGGGGGAGGGGTGGAACTTCAGGCTTCCCGGACCTTCCGGTCCGACCGGTATCTTCTGGAGCCCTCCAGCTTCTGGCGAGTCTCCAGCACGGTGTGGGCGGCGGCGCCGGTGTATCAGGCTCAGGTGGGGGCAAGCATTCAGCAGGGGGAGCGGACAGTGACCGACACCGGAGGCGTGCTGTCCCGGACATACCAGCTGTGGGGCGTGCTGCAGACCCGGGGACGGTGGGGAACCCTCCAGACGGTGGGGACCTGGCAGCGGTACCGCACCGTGATCCCGGTGGAGGGCGAGACCCGGAACCGAACCCTTGAGGCGCGGGTGGGCCGGGCCTGGCGGGCGTGGCAGGTGGAGGGCATGATGCGGACGGTTCATCTTGAAGGCCGGTCGGCGGGCGGGTATGCCGGCTCCCGGACGGGTTTCCGCGGTGAGGCGGGGGTGATCCGGCAGGCAAAAGCGCTCTGGATGGGCCTTTCGGGTGTGTTCTCCGACACGGCGGTGACGGACACGGCACGGTTTTCCCGGACCTATCGGGGGATTCAGGTGCCTTCGGGCCTGCGCCGGGGGATCTGGG
>WFYF01000306.1 GCA_015490255.1 Caldifarciminota bacterium | reverse complement strand
CTGGGGAGCGGTGTGGCTGTGGGGACTGCTGGGCCTGGGCGCGCTGCGGTTCCGAACCTTCTGGGGAAAGGTGCTCGCGAGTCTCGGCGGGGTGGGGCTTCTGGCTGCCGGTCTGAACGCGCCCCCCCTGGAGGTGCGACCGGCCCCCGGAACCACCTCTTTGCTGATCACCCCGGGCATCATCTATGACGCTCCTCTTGCGACCTATCTGGAGCGATATGACCGGCTGCTGGACCGCATGCTCGCCAGCCCGCCGCCGGGGAACACCCTGTGGCTGATCTTCCCGGAGGGAAGTTTCCTGGGCACCACGTTCAAGGACGGGATGCTGGACACCGTGCGCGCATGGATGGACTCCTGGGATGCAAAGATTCCTCGTCCCCACGGCTGGATCTGGCATATGGTGGTGCGGGAAGAGGGACGCATCCACACGCGGGTGGAGGTGATCACTCCCCGGGGCGACACCCTGCACTATGCCAAACGCTGGCTCTTTATCGGAGGTGAGAAATACGTTCCCCTGGTGTCCTGGTTTTTCGGAGAGGGTCGCGTGCCGGGCCCCATGGACCAGCCAGGGTTCTTTCTGCTGGGGAAAGACTGGACGGCCCACTTTCTGATCTGCAACGAAAGTTTTGATCCCCTTCTGGTGCGCCCCGCTCCCGTGCCCTGGGGCGTGATTTTCGCCCCCTCCCAGCTGGGCTGGATCTATTTCCCCCTGTTCCTGAAAGCCATTGCCCTCCGTCACCGTCTGGTGGTGAACACCACCGGGTTGCCCCTGTGCACCATTCAGCGGGAAGGCGGACTGGGGTGTTATCTTCCCACCCCGGAAGGCATCCGCACCGTGGGGTTCCTTTCATCCTTAGGTCCCAACCTTCTGGCCGTGCGGGCACCTCTGGGCCGGCAGAATCCCCGCCACCCGGGAACACAGCGGGCTTTCTGGATGGTCCTGGGGTTGTCGCTGATGGGGGTGCTTGCGGCCTACACCGGAAGGGGAATCCGCTCCAGGATCTCTTCCAGGATATAGGGAAGGGCTTCCCCCTCCACCGCAAGGAGCCGGTGGAGGAGGACAAAGGGAGCAAGGTCCCGCAGGTCTTCCGGGATCACATAGGTTCGTCCTTCCAGGAGCGCCCAGGCCCGGGCGAGAGCCACCCACTGGATCACCCCGCGGGTGGAAAGCCCCACAGCCAGACGGGGATCTTCCCGGAGGGCCTGGGCCACCCGGGTGGCATAGTGCAGCAGGCTTTCCTCCACCTGGACCCGGGAGGCCCGATCCTGCAGCGTCACCACATCCTCGGCGGAGAGCACAGACGCGAGGGTTCGGGCCTTCTCCATAGGGTTTCCCATCCGCAGGATTTCAAGTTCCGCCCGGGGATCGGGATAGCCCAGATGCAACCGCACCAGGAACCGGTCCATCTGACTGTGGGGAAGGGGAAAGGTGCCCGCGGCATCCACCGGATTCTGGGTGGCCATCACGAAGAAAGGCCGGGGGAGTGAATAGGTCCGGCCTTCCACCGTGACCTGTCCCTCCGCCATGGCTTCCAACAGCGCGGACTGGGTGCGGGGGGTGGCCCGGTTGATCTCGTCCGCCAGGAGCACGTGGGTGAAGACAGGACCCTTCTGGAAGCGGAATTCGCCGGTCTGAGGGTCCGGAACAGAGGCCCCCAGAATGTCTGCCGGGAGGAGGTCCGATGTGAACTGGATCCGCTGAAACGAAAGTCTCAGTGTGCGGGCAGTGGCCAGAGCCAGCGTGGTTTTCCCCACACCCGGCTGATCCTCCACCAGCACGTGGCCACGCGCCAGCAACGAAGCAAACACCAGACGGACGGCCCGGCCTTTGCCCCGGACCACACTTTCCACCTGCGCAATGGCTTTCTCCAGCGTGCCCATGGTGTTCTGATGATACAGCCCCCCGCGTGGAATGTCCCGGTGCCCGCACGCAGTTTCCGGAAGGTTCGGAGGGCCTTCCGTATACTTTTGACAAAGGGAGAGTGGTGATGCGGCTCCTTGCACGCTGGCTGGTGAGCGCCTTGTCTCTCTGGCTGGTTTCCTTCCTGGTCCCGGGCATGGACGTCACCGGTCCGGTGGCGCTGTTCGGGGGTGCGCTGGCGCTGGGGCTGCTGAACGCGCTGGTCAAACCCCTCCTTGTTCTCCTGACCCTGCCCCTCACCCTCTTAACCATGGGGCTGTTTCTTCTTGTTCTCAACGCCGCGCTGTTTTCCCTGGCGGCTTGGCTGGTCCCCGGGTTTGAGGTTGCAGGATTCTGGAGCGCTTTCTTCGGCGCCCTGCTGTATTCGGTGATCGGCTTTTTTCTGAACCGTCTGCTGTGACAGGAATCATCCTGCTCGTGGAGGAC
>WFYF01000305.1 GCA_015490255.1 Caldifarciminota bacterium | reverse complement strand
GTATTCCGGACGTTCGCCGCTCGATCAAGCGCCTCTTCCAGCCGCCGGGCTGCCTGATGAAAATCTTTCAGCTGTTGCTCAAAACGATCCACAGGACGCCTTCCTCCATCACGTGGTTCCGGAATTCAGGGTCCACCCGGGAGAGGTCCACCACATCCACCCGGAAAGGAACATGAGACTCCTCAAGGATTTCGCGAAGCACCGAAAGTTCATACCGGATATCGTCATCGGAAAGAAAACCGAGATCGAGATCACTCCGGAGGGTGTGGTCCCCCCGTGCCCGGGAACCGAAAAGATAGACTTTCACATTCTTCCCCGAAAAGATTTCGGTGATCGTCCGGCGGATATCCTCCACGGTCCGGATGGGTCGGGTTTTCATGTTAGAATCCCGCCAGTTTCCCGAGTTTCTCCCGGATCTCCCGGGCCAGGGGACTGCGGGGAAGGGTATAGAGCAGAGCCTGTTCATAAAACCGCCGGGCCCGGGCGGTGTCGCCCCGCTGGAGGGCCAGATCTCCCAGGAGGGCATAGGCGTCGTCCAGGAGCACGGTGGGGCCCTGGAGACTCACCAGCCGCTTGAGGCGTTTTTCGGCTTCCTCATCGTCTCCCGCATAATAGAGTTCGGTGGCTTTTTCAAACAGGGCGTTCCCATAAGCCCACAGGGCATCGGCGTTGTCAAACCGTTTCAGGCTGTCTCCCAGTTCTAGGAGGCGATCGGTCTCGCCAAGTTCAAGCAGGATGGGAAAATACAGCCCCGCAATGCGGGAGAGGGACCCCCCTTCCGCGAGATACCGCTCCAGATAGTCCCGGGCCCGTTCATACTGGTTCCACTCCCAGGCGGAACGGGCCAGGAACAGCAACCCGTCCAGTCCCACCGCCTCCGGCTCCAGCCGATCCAGCAGTTCATACGCCCGGGTGGCCACCCGTTCCAGCCGGAGTTTCCGGGCGGTGTCCGCAAGGGTCCAGAGATGCTGGACCAGGTCCTTCCGGTAGGAGGAATCCGCTGCCGCCTCTTCAAAAGCCTCAAGAGCGTTCCGCCACTCGCCCTTCGCCATGGCCAGCACCCCTCTCCAATAGGCCACCCGGAAGGGCGCTTCGTCCATGTGGGCCAGCAGCACCCGTTCCGCTTTTCCATACCTCCCTGCCTGGATGAGGGCGGCCACCTCTTTCTCCCAGTCGTTGCCGCAGGACAGAAGCAGAATCACAGGGAGGATTCGCAGGATGCGCACGGTTCAACTCCCTTGAGGAAAGGTCCTCAGGGCCACCCCCGCCTGGAGAAACCATCCCCGAAAGCGATACCGGGGGATTCCCTGCACCTCCCCGCCGTAGCGATGCTTCCAGGGCGGGTTCTGGATGTCATACACGTAACCCGCCGTGAGGGCCACACCGGCGAAGGGGGGCATCCCTCCTCCCGAAGGCGCCCACAGAAACAGCACGCCCTCCAGGGTGGCGAACAGACGGGGGCTTTCCACGATGGACAGCGCCGCCCCGGTGAAGAGGTCATCGTAACGGTCCGGAGGTGTGCGGCGCACCACGATTCGGGGATAAACCTTCCCCATGCCCGTTCCCCCGGCGAAACTCACGTAAGGGCTGAACTCCAGATACCCTCCCACCCAGAAGCTCCAGGCGGTGTGTTCCAGGGTAACGGCGGGAGAACCCTCAAAATTCTGGCTGCCTCCCGTCCAGTGGAAAGCCAGAAAGGTGTTCCCCTGAAACACCCCCAGAAGCCAGGTGGTCCCCGTGAGCACTTCCTCCGCAGAGACTGCCCGCGCCCGAAGGTCCTCCACCAGGGCTGAGGCCTCCGGGTGGAGCCTCCCCGCCCCCCAGAAACCGGCAAATCCGCCCTGGGCAAGGAGCATCAGAAGGATCATGGAGATTCCTCCAGGTGAAAGGTATGGGGCAACAGTTCATCCAGGCGGAACCGGCGCATTTCCCTTCCCCGGACCACCACCACCTCCATCTCCGGGGAGAACTCTGCCAGCACCTGGCGGCAGGCCCCGCAGGGATAGGGCCAGGCGGGCGGATCCGAGACGATCGCGATGCGCACAAAGTGCCGGGCCCCCTCGTTCACCGCCCGGAACACCGCAGCCCTTTCGGCACACATCGTGAGGCCGTAGGAGGCGTTCTCCACATTCGCTCCCCGGAACACCCGGCCGTCTTCCGCAAGGAGGGCTGCCCCCACCCGGAACCGGGAATAGGGGGCGTAACTCCCTTCCAGCGCCCGGCGGGCCTCCGTGATCAGCGCGTCCAGACTCATTCGATCCGCTGCCATTTGCGATAGGCCTTCCGCCGGAGGGCCTCCGCCCGGCGGGCCTGGGTTTCGGCATAGTCTGCCCACCGGGACCCCTCGGGCGCCACCTTCAGGGCCTCTTCAAAAGCGGCTTTCGCCCGGGCATAAAACTCCATGGCCTCCCGGTAGCGACGGGTGGCAAAGGCCTGATCTCCCCGCTTAAGGAGAATATCTCCCTGGAGGTTCCAGGCAATGGCCTGCACGGATGGGGTGGGTCTCCGATTCAGAGCCTTCTCAACATACGCCTCCGCCTGATCCAGGTTCTGACCCAGATCCGACAGGAAGCTGGCCGCCTGAAGGCATCCCTGGACGCTGCCCAGCTCCTCACACAGCGCCGCGTTAGCCTGGAGCATCAGGGTGGTGTCCTGACTGGCTTCCCCCAGCTCCCGCCGCATGAGCAGAATCCAGTGGCGCTCGTCGGGGGCTATCTGTTCCCACTGGTTCAGGATCTCCTTCGCCCGGTCAAACTTCCGGGCATCCAGATAGGCCCGGGCCAGAGCCTCCAGAAAACGGGGGTCCTCCTTATAGCGGACGGTGTATTTTTCCAGGTGAGGCAGGGCGCTGTCGGGCATGTGCATCTTGGCAAACAGCATGCCCAGAGCGGCATCCATCAGGGGGACTGGATTTTCCCGATACCGGGCTTTGAGATATTGCAGTGCGGAATCTCCCTGTCCCCGGCTGTAGAGGATCTCCGCGATCCCCAGGTGGGCCAGATAGGAACGGGGGTCGTGCTGGAGCACCTGGTGAAAGGCTTCCCAGGCCTCGTCCAGATCGTCATGCCGCAGAGCGTGAAGGCCTTTGAACTCCAGGGCGGTGGCGGGTTCGGCCGCCTTCCAGCGCTCAATCAGGGCACGGACCGAATCCTCCTCGCCGTTCATCTCATAGAACACCAGAAGAGCCATCCAGGCCTGGCGATCGTGGGGGTCCACCTCCACCGCACGATAGAGAAACCGGAGGGCCCGGACGGTGTCGCCCCGTTGCAGGGCATCATATCCCAGGCGATACCAGGTGCTGCTCTGGGCAAGCAAAAACAGAGCCCAGATCATCCAAGCACCTCCGAGAGGGGCGTGTAGGGAAGACCGAAGGCATCGGCCACCGCCCGATAGGTGATGCGTCCCTCCACCAGGTTCACCCCTTTCGCCAGCGCCGGATTCTCCCGCACCGCCCGCTCCCATCCCTTCTCAGCCAGTTCAACCACATAGGGCAGGGTGGCGTTGGTCAGGCCCCAGGTGCTGGTGCGGGGAACCGCACCGGGCATGTTGGCCACACAATAGTGGACCACGCCGTCCACCTCATACACCGGGCTGTCGTGGGTGGTGGGTCGGCTGGTCTCCGTGCTTCCTCCTTGATCAATGGCCACGTCCACAATCACGGAACCGGGTTTCATGGTGGCGAGATGCTCCTTGCGGATGAGTTTCGGGGCCTTGGCCCCGGGTTTCAGCACGGCGCTGATCACCAGATCCGCCCGGGGGAGCAATTCCCGGATGGCATATTCCGTGGAATAGAGGATTTTGACGTTGCGGGGCATGATCTCGGCAAGTTCCCGGATCTTCCGGGGGTTGATCTCCAGGATGGTAACGTC
>WFYF01000304.1 GCA_015490255.1 Caldifarciminota bacterium | reverse complement strand
GTTGATCTCCAGACAGAAGTTCGGACACCCCCACCCCTTCCCTCCCCCGTCAAGGGGGAGGGAGAACGCTCCTGCAGGGTGCTTTTATGCTGTAACGTTTGGGATTTTTTTGACAAGTCCACCCCGGCTCCTGTAGATTTTCTCGTGAGGCATAACGTTTCCGGGTTTGACAGTTTCAGAATGCGGGCATACAATCTGAACAATCCCGAAGGCAAAGGAACAAGGAGCCGGGGGGCATGTACATCTGTCCCATCTGTGGACACCGGGAGGAGGAGGAAAAGTCGTGCCCCGTGTGCGGGGTGATGCTGGTGGAGGCTGAGGTGTCCCCAGCAGCCGAGACCGTGGCGGTGGAAATCGTGGAAGACATGGAAGAAGATGCCGGTTTTGACGAGGAACTTTCCCTTCCTGTCTCCAAAGAGTACAAGCCCCATCCTGAGACTTCCCCTTCCCAGCCCAGCACCACACCGCTGGGAAAACCCTCTTCCACCGCAGTCTCGCCCCGGTGGGTTCTGGTGATCCGGCACAAAAAAGAGGTGTTGCAGGAAATTCCCCTTGCGGGCGAGCTGGTGGTGGGCCGGTTCTCCCGCTCCACCGGTCCCGTGGACGTGGATCTCACGGGGTTGCCCGGCGCCGAGTTTGTCTCCCGACGACACATGCGACTCTTCGTTGAGAACGGACAGGTTTTCGTAGAAGACCTGGGTTCCACCAACGGTGTGTATGTGAACAGGGTCCGGATCACGCAGCCCACGCCGGTGGGTCCGGAAGACCGGATCCGGGTGGGCGTGCTCTTCTTCCGCATCCGTCCGGCATGACGTTCCTGGCACTCCTCGCTTTTTCCCTGGTCCGGGTCCAGTATGACGGCGGCGGGGACTGGTATAACGACCCCGATGTGCTGCCCAATCTCGCCCGGGAAGCCCGGGCGCGGGTGGGGCTGGAGGTGGACACCGCCCAGGTGGTTCTGCGTCTGGATGATCCCCGGATCTTTGACTTCCCCTTTCTCTATCTCACCGGGCACGGCAACATCTTTTTGAGCGAGGAAGAAGCGAGCAACCTGCGCCGGTATCTGGAACAGGGCGGGTTCCTCTATGCCGACGACGACTATGGCATGGACGAGGCTTTCCGCCGGGAGATGCGCAAGGTGTTTCCGGAAGCCACTTGGGTGGAAGTCCCCTTTGATCATCCCATCTATCACGTCGTCTATGATTTTCCTCAGGGACTTCCCAAGATCCATGAGCACTACCCGGGCCCGCCGAAAGGGCTGGCTCTGGTTCACCGGGGACGGATCGTGGTGTTTTACACATACAACACCAACATCTCCGACGGTTGGACCCCCACCCACAACGATCCGCCAGAAAAGCGAGAAGCCGCCTTCCGGATGGGGATCAACATTCTGGTGTATGCGCTATCGTATTGAAACAACAGGAGGTCCTCCATGAAAAAGCGTGGACTCGTCTGGCTGACGATGCCCGTCCTCCTTGCAGGTACATCGGGCTGCGACCTTGTGAAAGAGGCGGTGCCCACCCTCACGGTGCTTGCGGTGTTCGGGGAGGTGGGCCCGGCCACCGGTCCCGTGGAACAGGCCCTCGGTGTGGACCTGCCCACCGAATCCCTGGACCCCTCCGTTCAGACCGCCCTGGTGTATGTGGCCGATGAAAGCGGTGTGGTGAAAACCGCACAGGTCTCCCTGGACGGCGCCACCCTTCCCTTTCAGGACACGGCAGAACTGTATTTCGTCCCCGTGGCGGATTCGGTCCCGGTGCCCGCGCCCATGGCCATTCAGTTCGGCACAAGCCGCCTGGTGATTGAACACGACGGTCAGACCGTGGAACTGGTGGTTCCGGAGGGAGCATCTCTCCAGGATCCAGCGGTGGATCCGGACACAGTGCAGGCCGGTCAGCCCTTCTCCCTCACCCTGACCTTCACCGGCCAGGCCGACAGCCTGAAGATCCAGATCACCGGAAACGACGTGTCTTTTGACACCACCGTGACCGCCCCCGCATCCCCCATCACCCTGAACCTCCCGGACACCCTCACGGCCGGGATCACCAACCCCACGGTCCTGGGGCTCACCGTCACCGCCTTTTACACCACCACCGGAGGGGATGGTATCACACCGGTCTCCATGCGGATGGTAGTGCGGAGCCTCACCTCCGCCATCCCCGTGAAGCCCTGAACCATGTGGGAAGCACGCCCGGCGGGATTCACCCTGACCGCCTATGCGGTGACGGTCTTCTTGCCCGATCACCATCCGGAAGGCGTGCTCACCCTACGGCAGATCCACAGCGCCCGGGTGGTGGACGTGGACCGGGAGCCTGCCGACAAAGGAGACGGCCTGTTCACCCGGGAGGGCAAACCGCTGGGCGTGCGCACCGCGGATTGCTATCCGGTGGTCCTGTGGGCACCTCTTCAACCTGGCACCCATGCGGCTCTCCACGTGGGCTGGCGGGGCTTCTTCCGGGGGATTCTGGAAGCGGGCGTGGCCCTGTTCTCCGGTAACCCTGTGAAGGCGGCCATCGGACCCGGAATCTGCGGACGGTGCTATCCGGTGGGCGAAAGCTTCGTGGACTGGGCCCGGCCCTGGATGTTCCGCAACGCGCAGCACCTCCATCTGGACCTCCTCCGGGCCATCCGGGACCGGCTGGAAAGCCTGGGCGTGGAGGTGGTGGCCCTGCCGCCCGCCTGTACTTTTGAAGATCTCCGCCTGCCTTCTTATCGTCGTACCGGGGAACGCGGCCGGTCCCTCCTTACCGTGGTGGGACAGATATGATCCGGGAACACTCCGCAGGTGGCGTGGTGTTTCGTCCCACAGGAAAGGAGCTTCAGGTGTTGCTTGTGGCCACCCGGGGAGGGAAGCGATGGCAGCTCCCCAAGGGCCAGGTGGAGTCCTTTGAAAAACCGGAGGAGACCGCTCAGCGGGAGGTGGCCGAGGAAGGCGGCGTGGTGGCCCGGATCCTCGCTCCTGCGGCGAGCATCACCTACTGGTATGTCCGGGAAGGCCAGAAGGTGAAAAAACAGGTGGACTTTTTTGTGATGGAATACGAACGGGGGGACCCCTCCGAACACGACCGGGAGGTGGACGACGCCGCCTTCTTTCCTGTGGAGGAGGCCCTCCGGCGGCTTTCTTTCAAAAACGAGCGGGAAGTGGTCCGGAAGGCGCTGGAAGTGTTCTGCCGCCTCCGGAACTGCCCCGAAACCCCATGACCCTCCTCTGGACAATCTTCCTTCTTGGAAGCCTGATCCTCATCGCAGGGTACCTTCAGGGGGTGCGCATCAACCGGGCGCTGGCCTGGTGGACCGCCCACGAAATTGAACGCTTTCTCCGGGTGGAAGAAGGAACCTATACCTGGATGGGCGGGGTGATGGGGTTTGAGGGACATCTTCGTGGGAAATACGGACCGGTCCACACCGTCGTGACCTTTCTCCCCCGCCATGCCTTGCTCTATTATCCCGTTGCCCGGTTTCTCACCAGCCGGGGCGACCGCATCCGGATTCGCTGCCGGGGGAAGGATTTTCTGTTCGTGGGCCGCCTTCACAGTGAGAAAGAACGCCGGCGCTTTCAGGAAGCCCTCAAAACCTTCGCCGAAGGGCTGGACATCCCCACATAACTGAAATTCAAACAGGGCTTCGGACACCCCCACCTGTCCCGTCCGGCTGTATGTTTACACATCCGGAAGGGGGAGTCAGGTAACACCCCACGGGATTTTCTCACGAAAATCCCGTGGGGACCCCGGCATCTCAGAAAATTCGCAGGGTGGCGGAGAGGGCATGACTACTCTTCTGTATCC
>WFYF01000303.1 GCA_015490255.1 Caldifarciminota bacterium | reverse complement strand
CCGTGGTGGCAGCAACATAGGTCTCGGGGCCTGGCAGGATGATGCTGGCGCTGTCTGCCGGGAGCAGGCGTTCGGTGGTCTCCACGATGTTCTGCAGGATTTTCTGAAGATCCCGGGGATCCTCCAGAAACACCTGACTGGCCAGGGCCGCCAGACGGGCCCGCTGGAGTTCCTCGGGAGTTCCAGGATGACGTTTCATCGCCCTGCCCCGAGAAACACGCACCACAAAAGCCAGACCGCTCCTGCCGTAAGGAAAGACACGAAGGTATGGGACACAAGCCGCCGGGCGGAAAGTCCCGCGATGCCCAATAGAGGAAGGGCCCAGAAGGGCTGGAGCATGTTCGTCCAGGCGTCCCCCCAGGCCACCGCCATGGCGCTCACCACCGGATCCACCCCCAGCCGCCGGGCCGCTTCCATGGCCACCGGCCCCTGCACCACCCACTGACCACCCCCCGAGGGGACAAACAGATTCACCACACCTGCAAGCAGAAACTGCACGCTATAAAAGAGAGCGGGCGGCGTGATTTCCGCCACACCCCGGGCGATCATGCTGCCCAGCCCCGAATGGATCAAAAGCCCCTGAATCCCCCCATACAGGGGAAACTGCAGCAGAATCCCCGCGACAGAAGGCGTGGCCTTTCCCACCGCCCGGGCATAGCGTTCCGCCGAGCCGTGGGCCAGCATCCCCAGAAGCAGGAAAATCAGGATCACCCCGTTCAGGTCCAGTCCCTTCCCGCTTGTGAAGTGCCCGTACAGGAAAAGGAGTCTCACCGCCACCAGGAGAAGCTGCAGAACGCTGCCGGCCAGGGAGGCCGGTGGCCAGGTTTCTTTCCCTTCCAGAACCGGGGCTGCTCCGTCATCTTCCCGCCCCGGTGCCTGCTGCACCAGCCACACCAGCCCCGCCAGACTGGCCACAAGCGCCAGCACCGCGGGAAGCAGATTCCACCAGGCGAACACGGTTTCCCGGATCGGTGCCACCCGGCCGAACACCCGCTCCAGCTCGTTCTGGGGAAGCCCCCGGGTGGCGATGGTGAGGGGGATGGATCCCGACAGCCCCGAGTGCCACACCAGGAATCCGGTATAGCCGGCCGCCACCAGTGGGGCAAGGGGAAAACCCCGGCGCCGGGCCACGCGGGTGGCAAGAAGGCCCGCCACCACCAGCCCCAGGCCCCACTGAAGCCAGGAGGCCACACCCGAGATCAGCCCGACGAACCAGACCGCACCGGGCAATGACCGGGGGCGATCGGCCAGCCGGTTGAGCAGACGATCCACCGGGGGGCTGAGGGCCAGAGCATATCCGGTCACCAGGATCAGGGCCATCTGGGTGGTGAAGGTGAAAATCCCGGAAAATCCCCGCGCCCAGAAGGCGGCCAGGTCCAGCGCATCGTGGGGGGTGAAAACCCACGCCAGACCAAAGGCCACCAGGCTCAACGCCAGGGCAAAGACATAAGGATCCGGAAACCGCCGCTCCAGAAAGCCGGCCATGCGGAAGACCAGCCCTCTCATCATCTTTCCTCCGGGAACACCCCCTCTTTCACCTCCCGGACATAGGTTCCCACCGCCTCCTTCACCAGCCGGGCCCCGTCCAGATAGGCCTTCGCGAAAGGCGGGCGAAAATGGGAAAGGCCGAGCATATCGTGGAGCACAAGGACCTGCCCGTCACAGTGGGGTCCGCTCCCGGTCCCGATGGTGGGGACAGACAGGGCTTCGGTGACCGCCCGGGCCGCCTCGGCGTTGATGTTTTCCAGCACCAGAGCGAAAATTCCCGCGCTTTCCAGACGTTTTGCCTCCTCCACCAGACGGGTGATCGCTTCGTCGGTGTAGAGCATTTTCCGGTATCCCCCCAGCGCCCGGACCTTCTGGGGCTGGAGTCCCAGATGGCCCATCACCGGAATCCCCACGGCCACCAGGCGCGCAATCACGGGCAGGATCTCCTCGCCTCCTTCCAGCTTCACCGCATCCGCCCCCACCCGGAGAAAGGCCCCGGCATTGCGCACCGCCTCCTCCACGCTCACCTGATAGGAAAGAAAGGGCATGTCGCCCACCACCAGCGCCTGCCGGACGCCCCGTGCCACGATTTCGGTATGATAGAGCATGTGCTCCAGCGTCACCGGATGGGTGGTGTCATGCCCCTGAACCACCATGCCCACAGAGTCCCCCACGAGAATCACATCCACTCCCGCCTCGTCCACCAGCCGGGCAGAGGTGTAATCATAGGCTGTGAGCATGGCGATCTTCTCACCCCGCTCCTTCATGTTCCGCAGAGTTCGCACGGTTTTTTTCTTCATGTTCGCCGCTCCCGGAAAAAGCGCTCCAGCAAACTCCGGGCCTCTTCAGAAAAGGGGCCCCTTCGGAACCGCACCCGGTGGGGCAGCCGGGGGTGCTGCACCACGTTCATCAGGCTCACCAGGCCACCGAACCGGTGATCTTCCGTGGCATACACGATTTCCCGCAGGCGGGCAAGCACCGCAAGCCCCGCACACTGGATGCAGGGTTCCAGCGTGACATACAGGGTACAATCCGTGAGTCTCCAGTCACCCTGCTTCCGGCAGGCCTCCCGCACCGCCAGCATCTCGGCGTGAGCGGAAGGATCCTTCAGCGCCTCCACCCGGTTGCGGGCGGCCGCCACCACTTCCTCCCCACACACCACCACCGCCCCCACCGGTACTTCCCCTTCTTCAAAGGCCCTGCGGGCTTCCTGAAGGGCCAGGGCCATCCATTCCCGATCCCGCATCTCAGGGGATCACCAGGCGTACCGTGCGATCTTCAAGCACCAGGGTATACACACCGGGGTGCAGGCGGGGCACCCCCCGTCCTGCAAAAACCCTTCTCCCCTGGCGGTCAAACACGGTTTTGAACAGAAAGGCCCGATCCCGCAGATCTTTTGCCGTCCAGATATCCCGCGAGGCGATCCGGAGGCGCACCGGTGGAGAAAGAAGCAGCGCCGCATCCACCAGGCCAAAGCCCGTGCGCTCGTCAAACCCCGGGTCGTTCAGGTCCACCGTGGCCCGGCGGATCGCCCGGACCACCTCTGTCACCGTTGCGGTGGGCTGAAGGGAAAGATACAGCGCCACCAGACCGGTCACGTGAGGGGTGGCCATGGAAGTCCCGTCCGCATAGGCTCCCATGCAGTTCCGCCCCGAACCCGGGGGATTGCAGGGATAGGCCGACAGAATCCCCGTGCCCAGCGCCATCACGTCCAGCTCGGGACCCCAGTTGGAATAATCCGCCCGGAAGTGCAGGCTGTCCATCGCTCCCACCGCGATCACACCCGGGGATCGGGCAGGATAGTTCACCCCCAGAGATCCCTCGTTTCCGGCCGCCGCCACAATCACCACGTTCCGGGACAGGGCATAGGCCACTGCCGAGTCCAGGATGGCGGCGGATTGCGAGGTCCCCAGAGAAAGGTTGATCACGTGAACCTGGGCCGAATCCACCAGCCAGAAGATCCCCTGGACCACCAGGTCCAGGGTGGTGGTGGACTGGGAAAAGGCCCGCACCGCATAAAAGCGCACGTCGGGGGCAACGCCGGCCATGCCCACCGCGTTGTGCTGCCCGATGATAATGCCGGCCACATGGGTTCCGTGGAACTCCGAAGGATCTGCCGGCAGCACATCGGTGTCACCGTCCACCAGGTCCCGGCCACCGTCCACTTTCAGATCCGGATGGCTGTAGTCCACCCCCTGATCCACCAGCCCCACCCGCACGGCGGGGCTCCCCAGCGTGCGGTTCCAGGCCTCGTCCGTCCGGATCACCCACAGGTTCCACTGGCTCCCGTCCTGCCACCAGGGATCCGACGGGACATAGCTCAAACGAACCTCCAGATTGGGATCCACAGGCACACCCCGGGCGCGAAGGGATTCGGCCTGCTGGGGCGTCAGATCCACAAGCACCCAGCCGTGACCGATCTCTTTCTGGACCTGAACTTCCAGCTTGCCCGCAGCCGGGGCATACACCAGATATGGAAGTGCCAGCAAAGACCAGATCATGAGAGCACCTCCCCGGGCAGGAACAGCCCTTCCTTCAGGGACCGGATGGTCCCTTCGTTTTCCAGAATTTTGAGGGCCCGGGACGTGGTTTCCCGGGTGAGCCCCACGAATTTGGCCAGTTCCTGAACCGTCAGACGGGAGCGGGGAATGAGCACCCCTCCTTCGCGGGTCTCACCCAGATCCCGGGCCAGATCCGCCAGCGCCCGGGCCACCCGACCCGCCGCGTCCCGCGCTGCGAGATAGGCCAGATGCTGGTTGGTTTCCTTCAGCCGGCGGAGCAACGTGGCGATGAGAGAAAGGGCCACCTCGGGATGTCGCCGGATCACGTGAAGCAGGTCGTTTTTGTGAAGCACCAGCAGGCTTCCGGGCTCCAGGGCCAGCACCGTGGCCGTCCGGGCCTCGCCCAGCAGAGCCTGTTCCCCGAAAATGTCGCCGGGTCCAAGGTAGTTCAGGATCACTTCCCGGTCATCTTCGTGGGCGGTCACCTTGAAAAAACCCGCTTCAATGAAATAGACCATCGTCCCCCGGTCCCCCTCCCGGACGACGCAGTCCCCCTTGTCCACCCTCTTGCGCACCACATAGGGAACCAGGGCCCGGAGCAGATCCTCCGGGATGTTTTCCCACACCGGAAATTTATGGAGATCCGCAATTTCAACCATGCATACCCCCCTGCAGCACACGGATTCTGTGGATGGCGGTTTCTTTCATGGCCTCCCGGGCCGCCCCCAGGATGGCCCGGGGGTCAAAGACCCCGGGATGTTCGGTGAGAATGGCCCGCACCGCCGCGGTGAAAGCCAGGCGCAGGTCCGTATCGGTGTTCACCTTCCGGATGCCCCGGCGCACCGCCTCCTGGAGCATGCTGTCCGGAACCCCCCGGGCCTCTGCCAGCCGGGCACCGTACCGCTCGGCCCGGGCCACCAGGTCCTGCGGAACCCCCGAAGCCCCGTGAAGCACGAGATAGGCCGGGACCCGATCCCGGATGGCCTGAATCCGGTCAAAGTCCAGCCGGGGTTCGCCTTTGAACTTGTAGGCCCCGTGGGAGGTGCCCACCGCCACGGCCAGGGCATCCACACCCGTGGCCTCCACAAAGCGGGCCGCCTCTTCAGGATCGGTGAAGCGTGGCACGTCCCCCTGCACGTCGTCCTCCACCCCCGCCAGCACCCCAATCTCCCCCTCCACCGTCACCCCCACCGCATGGGCAACCTCCACGGCCTTCCGGGTGAGGGCCACGTTTTCCTCAAAGGGCAGGTGGGAAGCATCCATCATCACCGAGGTCCATCCATGGCGGATGGCCCACACCACGTCCTCCAGGGTTTTCCCGTGATCCAGATGGAGGGCCACCGGCAGGGAATGATTCCGCAGGGCCTCCACCAGAAGGGCCGCAAAGGCCTCCCCGGCATACCGGAGGGCCTTCGGCGTGGTGGCCACCACCACCGGAGCCCCGGTCTCCCGGGAGGCTTCCAGCACCGCCT
>WFYF01000302.1 GCA_015490255.1 Caldifarciminota bacterium | reverse complement strand
GCTCGGAGATGTGTATAAGAGACAGCACAAGGAGAATGTGGCGATCGTTCACCCGGGTGACCCACCGGCCGGCGGTGTCCTGAAAAGGAATAGGAAAAGGGGGAAGCGCGTCCGGAGGCCGCAGGCGGAAGGTCATGGAGTCGCCCGGTTCCGAGACGTCTTCCACCACCACGGGTGCGTCGGCCCCCGAGTTCAGGCGAGCCGGGGGGAAGGTCCAGGGAGCGAGGGTGGCGTTGTTCCCCTGATAAAAAGGATCGTGGGGACTTCCAAACACCTCCTCCACTCCGCCGGCGGCAAAGGCCTCCAGGTCCTGCACACCATCAGCCTCCACAAGGTCCACGCCCATGGGACGAACGGCATTCACCGTATTGTAAACGTATTCCCGCTGGATGATGCCGTCATCAATGTGCCACACCAGCAGCCCCGAACCGGGAAGAAGATAGTCGTTTTCCCCGTAAAAGTGCACCACAACGCCGTCCTTCCACCGGCCATACACGGCGGTCTGGAGGGTATCCCCGTTGCACACATACACCGAATCGTTGGCGGGGAGGTTGTCCCGTTTGTATTCCAGAAGATACCATTCTGTGGGAGAGAGCTGGAGGGCCAGGAAGCGCGGCCGGGTGCCCGGGGCTTCCAGCAGGTTGCCGGCCGAGTCCGTGAGGATCATGCCCGGGAACAGGGCGTATTCCATGGGGGAAGAAGGGGGCAAAATCCGCTCCAGACTTCCTCCGAAAAGGCCCTGATTGATGTCGTACGGCTCGCCCCACAGGAGGTGGACAATGCTGTCCGTCCAGTAGCGCTCCCACGCGTTGGGCAGAGGAGGCATCAGACCGGGAGGAACGGCCCCAGGCACGGAGAGATAACTTCCAGAGCCCATGATTCCCCAGGCCCCGATTCCCGCTCCCTGTCCGAAAACGTCGTAAAGGTCCGGCTGAAAAAACAGAAGATGTCCGGCCTCGTGAATCAGGGTGCCCTGAAGTTTGAAAATCACCCCGTCCTGGGACATGGTTTCCGGCAGGATGGCCACGTCATACACCGTGTCCTGCCCTTCGTTGAGCAGAATATAGGGCACCCCCAGGTAATATTCAAAAATGCCGGGGGGCAGGGTCACGGCTGCGATGTCGTAGGGTGTGTCAAAGTTCAGATCTGTTTGCCAGGCGCTCCCCGCGTGGAAGATGATATAGCGGGGCAGCACGCCTTCGTCATAGTCCCGGACCCCATTCTGATCAATGTCCTCAAAGGACACCCGCGGATCCTGATCCGCAGCGAGGAAGGCGTCCCGGGCCAGATTCACCAGCCCCTGTTCAAAGTGATCCGGATCTCCGTAATACCTCATGGGATGAGGGAGCACATAGGCACTTTCAGGTTCCTCCGGCACCACCCGCCACTCAATTTTCACCCGACCATAGGTCCACAGGGTGACATAGTGGGCCAGCGCCTCCAGCTGGCGCTCAAAATAGGTTCTGTCGTGGGGCGGTTCATAATTGGGGTTATAAAAGGTATCTCCGCAGGGCGTTACGGTATCAATGGGATCATCCTGAGGCGTGAGCACAAACCGGCCGTTGCCGGTGGTCTGGGGATCGTCGGGGATCTCCTCGGGAAACTGCACCCGGATGGCCAGGATGCGCATGATCACGGGAGAATCCAGGACCGCCCTCTGCAGACGGGGGGACACCAGATCGGACGTGCGGGGGAACTGGAAGGATCGCAGACGCCGGCGGATGGTGAGATCCCGCTCTGCGGGGATGCGCTCCACCCGGGCTTTGCCCCGCGGAAGGCGCACCCATCCCCCTGCATGGAGGACGCCAGCCAGCGCAAGCACCAGGAGGAAGAGATGGAACCGGCTCATCGTGAAGGGGATTATACAGGACGGGTCCGGAACCTGCAGGCGAACAGGTGGTGCCTCGGGATCCCGCACCCGTCTCATACCAAAGCGGGCGGGCCGGAGGCCCGCCCGCAGAAAATCAGATTCGGCGCGCGTTCAGGGCAGGAGGAACACCTTCCGGGTGAGCCGGGTTTCGGGAGCGACCACCCGGAGGAAATAGATCCCGGCCTTCATGGCGGGAACAGGAAGGATGTGCACCCCCGGCGCAAAGGTTCCCTTCCGGCGGAAACGGATGCGCCCCGCAACGTCCAGGATCTGGATCCGGAGGTTCATGGCAGCGGGAACCGCCAGCCGGAGGTTCCTTCCCCGGGGGCTGAGGCGGACAGCAAGGGCCGGGGGCCTGAAAGCCTCTTCCACCACCGAAACCATGGGCTGGGGACGGAAGAACAGGAAGTGACCGGCCGTGAGGGGATAGGCGTTGCCGTGGTACACGCCGTTGTGTTCCACCAGGATGGCATCATAGGTCGCACGGTTCTGGATGCCCACCGTGCTGGAAGTGAGCATGGGACCGGAAAGGGCGGTGCGAAAGACGAAAACGATGGACGAATCCCCCGGACGCAACTGAATCTGAAAGTTCAGGGTGTCGCTGGTGTTGTCGTATCGCTGGACGTTGGCCCACTGGATGACCATCAGGGAGTCCTGAAGAAGGAGATAAATGCCCTGCCCCCCGCCGTAATTTTCAAAGATCAGATCCGTCCAGAAGGGGGCCATCACCCCGGGCACGGTGGGACCGGGCAGGGAGTCCGGTGTGTAATTGCTGGTTCCCGGATCTCCACCCAGGACCGCCCAGCCGTTGGTGCAAACCCAGAGGGTGTCCAGGGCCGCGCTGTCATACACGAAGGGTACGGGAAGCACCACCCTTCCCCGCCCGTCGTCGTCATCGTCCACCGCAAGAAGGATCCCCGCGCCGCCGGAATCCGGATTGATTTCCATCCAGGACACGGGGGGAATCGTGAGATCCGTGGAATCTCCGGGCTCCAGCCCCACGTAGTTCATCCCCACCATGGTGCTCTCCGGCGCCAGGAGCGCGTCGTCCTGAACCAGCGTGAAAGGTCGGCGGACCGTGTCCGTACGGACGGGGGTCTGGATGATCATCCGGAGGGTGAACCGGGCCCCCACCTGTCCCGTGGAATCCAGAAGCACCGGGATCTGGAGGGAATCCGGGGTCTGGGCTGTCCGGACGAAGGGCAGGATCCGGAGTGTGTCCTGGGGATTGAGGAAATGGAGGGCGCCGCACAGTCCGTTTCCGGCATCCTCACACCCCAGACGGATTTCCACCGGGCCGGTGGATCGGCCGGGGTTGGCGTAGGGAATGTGCACCACCGCGGAGTCCCCGCTGCTTCCGGGCCGGTTGTCGCCGGAATCCGACCAGACCCAGGCGAAAAGGGGAGAGGAGAGAGGGGGAAAGGCAAGGCTGTCCAGAAGGAAGGTGTAGACCCGCAGATCCGCCGGACCGGCCAGATCGGGCGCGGCTTGGGACCCGTTCCAGAGCATCACACCGGAAAGTCCACCGGACAGGGGGGACTGCACCCCGATGCGGAGGGTGGAATCCGTGTAGGTCTGGTATTGCACCACCATCCGGTCGTCCCCGGATTGGAGCGTATCGCCGTAATCCAGCACCAGTTCCGCCCGGACGCCGGCCCCTTCCCAGATCACCACCCACAGACTCCCGGCCTGGACCGTGTCCAGCGTGGCGTTCAGCCCCGCCTTCTGCGCTACAAAGAGCATCCCGTGGGTCGCCGGGAGCGCATAATCCGGAAGGTTTCCGGACAGGGCGGGCAGGGTGTCTCCGAAGATCACCCATCCGGCGGTCCCCACCCAGACCGACGTGTGGCTCACTCCGCCGTAGGTGAAGGGGGCGGGGAGATCCAGGCGAACAGCGGTGTCGGGAAGGGGGATGCCGCTGGTGGCGGTGGTTTCCACCCAGGAATACAGGGCCCGTTCGGGATGGTGGAGGTCTCCATCGTCCAGGACCGTATAAGCATACGCGTGGGTGAATTCCCGGACGGACGGGACGATGGTGTCCGTGCCGGGCACGGGGAAGGTGTCGCTTCCGTAAATGTGGAAGGCCTGGAAACGTATGGGGCCGTTGCCCGGGGCGAGGGTGGCGGGAAACCGGACGGTGAAGGTGTCCCCGTCCACGACGGGCGGCGACTGGATCACGCTATCGGCAAGGGAAAGGGCGTTGCAGTTCCAGCAGCGCAAAAGCACCTCCGGGGTCATGGGGTCCCCGTGGGCCTGAAAACGGAAAGTCACAAACAGGGAGTCCCCGGGGAGGGGATCCCCTTCCACGTTGGGAACACCGTTGTTTCCATCTTCCCAGACAAAGGAAAGCCCGGTGAGGTAGGGCACGAAGGCGTATCGTCCGGCCACGGCGCTGGCCGCGTCTCCGGCCACCAGGATGTCCGTGCCGACGGACATGATGCTGTAAATGCGGTCTCCGCCGAACAGCCCGCCCACATATCGCGTGACCCCTTCGGAGGTGAGGGCGAGGATGCCGTCATGGGTGGGATTGAGGGGGCCGAGCATCCCGGCCGCCACGAAATTCCCGGCGGTGTCCACCAGAGCGTTGAAGATCCTGATGTTTGTGACGAGGGACCGTTCCCACAACGTGTTCCCTGTGGCGGGATCACGGCGGGAGACGGTAACGGTGAAACCGGTGTTGCTGTACCTCACCGTGTAAAGCAGGGAATCGCGAAGGGCGAGTCCCCGTGCCTGCCCGCTGTTCAGCACGCTCCAGACCACAGACCCCGCGCTGTCCAGACGGGCGACCAGGGCCTGGTTCCCCACCGAGGCTGCAACCAGCACATCCCCCGCCGGTGTTACAGCCAGACCGGGGACGTTGGCCCAGCTGCTGGGCAGAGCTCCCGGCGACACCGACGTGCGCCACACCACCTGTCCGGAGTCCGGTGTCAGCCGGACCACCACCACCTCGTTGTTCACCACACCGGCGGCCACCACGTCGCCGGAGGGAAGCACCGCAAGCTGCCGGGCGCCATAAAACCCCGTGCCCGCCTCCTGATAGGTCCAGAGGGATTCCGGGACATGGGGATCCACCCCCATCACCCAGAAATACGATGAGCCGCCGGAATCCCGGGAGCCGGAAAGCACGGCGTATCCCGAAGTATAGACAATTTGCTGGACGCTGGCGTTGACCTGGGCGTTCACATAGCTGGAAAGCAGGGTTCCCGCGGTGTCCACCAGGGAAACCTGGATCCGGTTGGCCCCCGTGAACCCGTTGCCCACCACCACTCCTTCCGGTGTGGGCGCGAGCACCGGCAACCCACCTCCGGTGTTCAGGTTCACTTCCCAGAGTGTGGCGCCGTTTTCCGGATCCAGCCGGGCCACATATCCGCTGCCCGTACCGTCCCGGGGTGTCATGAACAGCGCGCCGGATGGGTGGAGCGTCCCGTCGGTATAGTCAATCCGCCCACCGGGGGTGGTCTGCCATCGCGTGACCACCTGGGCGGACACCCCGTTCACGAGGAACAGGGAAATCACCCCCGCAACAACTTTTGGAGAAATCATGCAACCCCCTCGGGTGTTCGTGGGAAACGCGGATGGGAAAGGCGTCTCTCACAGGGTCCGGGAGCCTGAACCGCACCGACCTGCAATCCAGACCTCCCGCATCCACATTATACACGTCTCCTGCCACCCTGTCAAAAACGGGTGCGACCGCACCATATTTTCCCCGCGCAGACGACAGAAGGGCCGGTGAGGGGCGCTGCGTTTCGCCACCGGAATCTC
>WFYF01000301.1 GCA_015490255.1 Caldifarciminota bacterium | reverse complement strand
CCTGGAACCGCTTCACCATGCGGTCCAGTTCGTCCCACTCCTCCTCCTGCACCGCCATCAGGATGAGGGCCAGGTTGGCCCCGGCGGAAAAGTGCTGCCCCTGGTTGCCGATCACCAGCCCGGCATAGTTGTGCCTGTCCACATAATCCAGACTCCGGAAGACCATATCAATGGTCCCGGGCCCCAGGGCGTTGGCCTTGCTGTGGAACTCCAGGCACGCCACCCCGTCACCGAGATCCACCAGACTGGCCTCCGGATTGGAAAGGAGTTCCTTCCCCTGCTTTTTCAGCACCGCCAGGTCAATATACTCTTCCGGCTCCTGAACCCGGAGGTGGACCCTTTTCCCGAGGTCAAAATACGTGGGCCGGTGTTCCGCATCCTCCCCATAAAACCGCTTGCTTTCCGAAGCCAGCACCGCCTCCACAAGGGGCGCCCGGGCGTATCCCTTCTCCTGCAGATACCCGTCCACCGTCTCCACCCCCACGAGATCCCAGAGTTTGAAGGGCCCCAGCCGCCAGTTGAACCCCCATTCCATCGCCCGGTCCACGTTCACCACATCGTCGGCAATCTCCGGGATCCGGTGGGCGGCGTAGCCCAGCAGGAAAAACAGCGTGTCCCGGACGAACTCCGCCCCCTTGTCCTTCCCGGAAAGCAGGGTGCGGATCCGGTCTTCCACCTTCTCCTGGGCCCGGGCCTGTTCCAGAGAGGGAAAGGTTTTCTTCTCCGCCGGGCGGTATTCCAGGGTTTTGATGTCAATCACATACCGCTTGCCGTTTTCTTTCTTATAAAATCCCTGACCGGCCTTGTCCCCCAGCCATCCCCGCTGGACCATCTCCTCCAGCCATTTCGGGGGCTTGAAAACCTCCCGCATCTCGTCATCTGGAGCGTTTTCATACACGTTGCGGGCCACGTGGAGCAAAACGTCCAGGCCCACCAGGTCCGCCAGGCGCAGGGTGGCCGTGCGGGGACGGCCCACCTCCCGTCCGGTCAGGGCGTCCACCTCCTCCACCGAAAAGTCCATCTCCTCCATCTTCCGGAGGGTATACATCAGGCCGAACACCCCGATACGGTTGGCGATGAAGTTGGGAGTGTCCTTGGCGAACACCACGCCCTTGCCCAGCGATTTTTCCGCAAACCGGGCGAAAGCCTGGAAAATCTCCGGATCCGTGTCCGGGCCCGGGATGAGTTCCAGAAGATACATATAGCGGGGCGGATTGAAGAAGTGCGTGCCGAAGAACCTGCGGCGGAAGGCGTCGGAACGCCCCTCGGCCAGGGACTTCAGGGGAATCCCCGAGGTGTTCGTGGTCACCAGGGTCCCCTCCGAAAGGTGCTGTTCCACCTTTTCAAACAGGGCGCGCTTGATATCCAGGCGCTCCACCACTGCCTCCACCACCCAGTCCACCTCCCGGATCTTCTCCATATCGTCCTCAAAGTTGCCGATCTGAATCCGGCGTGTTGCCGAGGGATCGGCAAAAGCCGGAGGGGAAAGCTTCTTCGCCCGCTCCAGTCCGGAGAGCACCATCCGGTTGCGTGCGGCGGGATCCTGTTTCTCCTCTTCCGAAAGGTCCGGAGGCAGGATGTCCAGAAGGAGAACGTCAAAGCCCAGATTGGCCAGATGGGCCGCGATCTGCGCCCCCATGGTTCCCGCACCCAAAACCGCCACTTTTCTGATGTGCAGCATCGTAACCTCCTTTCGTCCTGCCCGAAACTGCGCGAACTTTTTCCCAATTCTATGGCGCACCCCCCGAAGCATCAAGGCGGACGGTGCAGAACAACCCATCCCTCTGCAGACGAAACCGATGGCCAGTCCCGGAAACACCGCAGCCCCCGGGAGTTCCGGCGCATCACCGCATATTCCACCCGCCTTCGCCAGTAGGCACAGTGGGTCCCAGAAAGCAACGCCTGATACAGGCGGAGATGAACCGGATCAAACCGGTCCCAGTTGGCATACACCGCCGCCCGCACCCGGGGGGCATGGAAGAACAGATAGGTATCCACCTCCGGTGAGGGACCCACCACGATCCCTCTCTCCGGGCCGGGGAGGGGAGGGAAGCGATCCCTCGCCACGGGGTCCATCAGGCGGACATAGCCCAGGGGAGCCAGCACGAAGAAGGGCAGAAGAAGCCACCAGGCGAGGGGGGGACGCAGGCTCCACACAAAATACGGTCCCGCAAAGATCATATACCGCACGGCCGACCAGGTGGCCAGGGACAGCACCAGGCCTTCCACGCGCCGGAATCCCCGCAGCAGGGGAAGCAGCACAAGCCCGGCCAGCGCGGTGATCCCGCCAATAATGAGAAGACCGGTGTTGGTGGGTTCCACCAGGAAAAACCAGGGGGGCTGCCACTCAATAATCATCCACCGGAGAGGGCGCCCCATGAAGGCCAGAAGCCCCTTCAGGAAAATCACCCCACCCCAGGGGTGAAAGAAGGGCACCGCCGCCGCAGCCAGAACATCCCCCCACCGCCGCTCCAGAATCCCCCGGAGGCCCCAGAGTCCCAGGG
>WFYF01000300.1 GCA_015490255.1 Caldifarciminota bacterium | reverse complement strand
CTTCAGAACCCAGCTGAACTCGTGCAAGAACGTTGATCCGATTCACCAGCCGGAAAATCCCAGACTCCCGCAGGGACTGAATCTCACCGCTTACTCCAAATTCCTCTTCGTATGTCTGGCTGGGTCCCTGGTAGAAGACGCCCATATAAAACACCGGAAACCGGGTTCCCTGGAAAGACGCAGCTGCAGTCCATGGATCGTTGTCCGCCATGTCTTGAAACATTGCTTCGCCGGAAATGATCACCCGGAGCGATTCTTCTACGGTAGTGGGATCACCATCGAGGTCACCATAGAGTGTGGTGTCACACTCCACCGATAAGGAAACATGCCGGGGAATCCCGTCCATATCGGAGTCGGTGGTGTCCAGGTTCGTGGTATCAATGACCACGTAGGGGGCGCACAGGTTTTCCCCCTGCTTGAACTTCCCTCTGGCTTTGCCGAAAGTGTCAAACTGGCCCTTCATCCCCTGGGGAGAAGAATAGAAGATGCTTTCATAACCGCCGTTTTCCACCACGATGGAGAGGAGCATCTGGGCGGTGGTGGGATCGGCGAGCCCCCCTTCCGGGGGATTCTCTTCCGTGGGTTTGTTGCAGTCCGCAGCCAGGAGAAAGAGGGCTGCGGCCGCAAGGATCGTCCATCGTTTCATGGCGAACCTCCTGTTGGTTTTCCTTTTATATATACGCCCTCCCGCACGTCCTTTCTGTGAGAAATCTCACGTCCGGTCCCGGATCCGTGTTTCTTCCAGCACCCACAGGGCGGCCAGGTGGAGCACCGCCCCCGTGACCACCCACACGTGCCAGATCTCGTGGTGGAAGGGGACACGGGGGGCGGCATAGAATCCGAAGCCGATGGTATAGGCGAGTCCCCCCGCAAGAAGCAGGGCAAACGCCCAGCGGGGCATGGTCCGGAAGAGCCGGGGGGCCACCAGGATTCCCACCCAGCCCATGCCCAGATACAGAACGTATGACAGGGTCCGGAACCGTTCTCCGTTCAGAAATTCCAGCACAATCCCCACAACCGCCAGGATCCACACGGTGGCAAGAAGGAGCCACCGCTCCAGCCCCTCTATCACCAGGAGCAGGAAGGGAACATAGGTCCCCGCGATGGCCAGATAGATGGCGCTGTGGTCCAGCTTCCGGAGCCGGGCTTTCCATCGGGAGGGGGCGGGTGTGCCGTGATAAAAGGTGGAGGCCAGAAACACGGAAATGAGGGAGAGGCCATAGATCAGAAACCCCAGCGAGAGGGTGGGAGGGCGGAGGGGGAAATGGCGCACGAGCAGAACGAGGGAGCCCACCAGCATCACCAGAGCGCCGGCGCCGTGACTTGCGGTGTTGAACAGCTCTCCCCGCGGGAGGGCCCTGTCAGGACTCCGCATAGGGAAACTCCTCCACCGGGTGGGGAGCCTCCTGGTGGCGGAGGGAAAACCAGAGGAGAAGGAGCAGGGCCACGGAGATGGCGCTGTCCGCCAGGTTGAACACCGGCCAGCGCACCCTGCCGATTCCCACATCCACAAAGTCCACCACCGCCCCGATCCGGAGGCGGTCCAGAAGGTTGCCCACCGCTCCTCCGAGAATCAGGCCATAGAGCAGGCGATAGGACCGGTGGGGCTCCCGGAGGGAGAGAAACACCAGGAATCCTATGGCAAGCAGGGCGAAAGCATAATAAAGGGCCACCGAAGGAATGGGGATCCCCAGCACGGCGTTGGGATTCAGCACAAAGGTGAGGCGCACAAAGTCCCCCAGGATCTCCCGGCTTTCGTGGAGCACCATGTGACCGGTGATCCAGGCCTTCACTCCCTGATCCAGCGCCACCACAACCCCCGCCACCAGGAAAAGTTCCAGAAGCCGCCGCAAAACCTTCATCTCACACCAGGTGAAGCCAGTTGTGGAGCAGGAAATACATCCGCCCGATCAGGAGGGACACGCGGGCCATCACCGTATAGCCAAAGGAGGCCCCGAACCCGATCATGATGAAGATGATGCCCAGCCGCGCAAACCATCCCAGCGCTCCCCGGTGTTCGCTGGAGAAATAGAAATACACCAGGGTGGTCAGGGTTCCCACGATGATCACCCAGTTGTTGAAGGTGGCTGCAAAAGAATCACCCACCAGAGGCAGGATGGTGGCCTGGATCTGGGGGACCAGGAACCCCTGAAGGGCCCCGGTGATGCCCAGACCGGCTCCGATTCCCACCGTGAAGGCGATGGCCCACCGGGAGATCCAGATGATGTCCGGGGCCACATAGGAGAGGAGACGGGTGAGCATCATCAGGGAGAGAATGGTGGGGATGATCAGCAGCCACTGAGAGGTGGTGATGTCCCCGAACTGGCCGTGAAAAATCTTGGAGAAGAAGGGTGTCCAGAGTTTCGGCCACACGTTGAAATACCAGATATAAACGAAAGTGAAGGCCGCCGACCCGCCCACAAACACGTGTTCGGCGAACTGATAGAAGGGATTGTCCCGCCAGAGAAAGCTGAAAATGGCCAGAGTGAAGAAGGCCGCCACCGTGGTCCAGAAGATTTCCGCCATCATGACGTGAGCCTCCGGGTGATGAAGAAGGCCACATTGCCGAGCAGGATAAACCCGATGATCAGAAGGTGAACCACCGACTGGGCGGTCATACCCACCGAGGCGTTCCCCACATAACCCACCAGCGCCTCATAATCTGCAGCTCCTTTCAGCCCGCCGATGATTCCCACCACCTGCCCGGCCTGGAGATAGGGATAGAGATCCGGCGCCACAACGGCTGTGGCGCCCAGGATCACGGGAACGTTATACCGGGCCTGGCCATACTGAACCCACGCGTCTCCCACCGCCCCGGCCTCCAGACCGATGATGGCTGCGAAAGCGCTGTAGTCCCGGACGTTCCGGGCCACCGGAAGGGAATCCAGGGGCGTTCCCCGATAGTCTTCGGCAAACACGCTCCGGAAGTCCTTCCCCAGGTTCACGATCACCGCCGCGATGCCGGGACGATAGCCCAGGAAGGCATAGTCCACCCCATAAACCTTCCCGGCCCGACGGGCTTCCTCCTCCAGCGCCATCTGCCCCAGGGGAAGCCCCAGAGGCCAGTGGCCGATCATGAGCACCTTATGGTTTTTCCGGAAAAGATGACGCAGAATGGCGTGGAGCATGGGCTGGAGCTCGGGCATGCTTGCCGCATCATAGTCAATGGAAACCAGGAACAGGGAACCCTCGGGTTGCTCGTCAATGAACCGGTAGGCCCGGATCACGTCCTCGGAAGGGTGGATGGCCATCCGCCACCGCAGGAGCATGGGAACGGCCACCCCCAGGGCCACCACGAGATAGATGATCCGGCGATCCAGCTTCTGAATGCGATACCAGAAGTTCATGGTCTCACCTCAGATAAGAGCGTTCCATCCCCAGAATCACCCGCAGGGAAAAGGCGATGGCGCCCAGTGACATGCCCAGAAAAATCCCCCGCTTGGCCGCAAGCTGAGGATAACTCATGATCCAGTCAGAGAACTGGGGGATGAGGGGGTGGATCTTGTAGCCCACCGGTGTGCGGCCGAGCATCAGGATGGTGGCGGAAATCAGGAGCAGGGTGGCTTCCAGGGTGCGGGCACGGAAAGCCCGGAAGGCTGCCGAGGCGATGAAGAAGGCCAGGAGAGCGAACATGGTGGCCTGAAGGGGGACGAAGATATAGGTGTAGTAATATTGCAGGAAACTCGCGTTGGGAGCGAAGGGACTTCCCACCTTCCACCAGGAATAGAATCCCCAGATGATGGTGCCGAACAGGCTCACCAGCAGGGCAGCGCTGTGGAACCATCCCTTCCGCCGGAACTGAATCTTCTGGGCGTGGTGCACGATCAGGCTGTCCAGACCCAGGATCAGGGTGAACCCGGCCACGATCTGGAACCAGTCTAAAAAGGTTTGCTCCAGATAGGAAAGGGCGGGGACAAAAAAGGCCACCACCAGGAGGGTTCCCGTAACGAACGTGATGAAGAGCGGCACTTCCCGTTGCATGGTTTCCTCCTCAGAAGAGGGCGAAAAAGTCCCGGATCACGTGAATTCCGAGGGTCTCCAGCACAATGCCCAGCAGAATCACCACGATGAACGCCATCTTCCCCACGTCTTCCGCCTTGATGCTCGCCACCTCCACAGGCTGACGGGTGAGATAGGCGCTGGCGGCATACATCTCCTCGCCGATCAGCGTATAGTCGCAGGCAGCGATGAAGAAAGGCAGCTGGGTGATGGAGGTGGTGCCGGCCACCTGGATGGCGCCCACGGAAAAACCGGTCTCCGCAAGGATCAGAGATTCGGCAAAAAAGATCCCCTGCAAGAACACGGCTCCAGGGCGTTCCCGGACCATCAGGCCGTCCACACCTGCGGCATACCCGAACTGATCCTTGGTCAGAAAGAAAACATCGTCCTCGTTGTAAAGGTCCGGCCGACCCGCTTCCAGATAGGCCTCCTTCACCACCTCCTGGGCGGCGGTCATCACAATGGGATCATAGTTGGGCACGATGAGTCGGGTTTCGTATTCCGCCACCTTCCGGGCCACCCGCTTCAGAATGGCCAGCGAGGCGATGGTGGCCAGGTCCTGCATTTCCCCCAGGCCAAACGTATAAAGGATGGGCCGTCCCATCTCCGTGGCCCGGCCCACCGCATCGTCCAGGGCGTCCAGCCCGGGAATTCTCCGGATGAACAGACGGGTGTCTGTCTGGGCACGACCGAACAGATAGAAGAACACCAGCGTGAACAGGACGAAGATCACGAAGGCGCTGATCCGGCCCCGGTGGAACCAGGAACGACGGGGGATCCCTTCCACCGCCTCCGAAGGACGCTGGATTTCTGTCTCCCCCAGCCGATAGATGGCCACAGCCCGATAGGCGTACGTCCGGTTGGCCCGCAACCCTGTGTCATGAAAGGCTTCGCCAGGCTGAACTTCCCCGACGGTTTGCCATCTTTCCCCCTCCCGGCGCTGGATATGCAGCGAAACAAGCCCCGCCGTGTCGTCCACCGTCACCTGGATTTTCAGAGCCGTTCCGTCGTCGTTGGGGATGTCTTCCACGGCCACCCGCGGAGGTGGAGGAAGGGGCGGTGCGGTGTCCGGAACATCCACCGGTTTGGCAAGCACCTGGGCGAAAAGCACCAGCATTCCGATCATCCTGAAGCCTCCTTCAACGCTCCTGATGATAAAGCCCCGTGCGGGATGCTTCAAGAACGGGGGCCGGGATCACCAAAGCCCTGACGCTGGAAATACCCATCCGGGCGCAACCTCCGTGACATTTCTCACAAACGGGACGGGCGTGAACGTGTATCCTTGTTCCATGATCAGGACAAACCGACCGGTGATGCGTTTCGGGAGATCGGCCAACCGCGCCTCCCGGAGGGTATCATCCCGAACAGGAGGTGCGGTATGCACAGTGTGAGTCTCCTGATGCTGGCCCTCATCGGGCCGGCCCAGTCCCTCTTCCTTCCTCGTGAAGGAAACCCCGCTGCCTTTGCGGCGGTGGGCCATCCCCTGACCCTGGATGCCCGGGGTCTTGAACTGAAACACGCCCGGATGCTCCTTCCGGGCACCGCCCCGCCCGAGGGCGCCCGGCGGGAAGGAAGTTTCCGGGTGGTCGGCAACGGGGAAGAAAAAACCTTCCCGGTCTATCGCGCGGTTCGCTGGAATCTGGACGACATGGAGGTCCGGGTCACAGGCCTTCCGGACGGACGGGTGGAAATCCAGTTTCTTCTCCCCCCGGGCGTTCCCCCGGAGCGGGCGTTTCTCACCCTTGATGGAGCAACCTTCGCGTCCACGCCGGAGGGATACGCCGTGGTGGCCGATGGGGACACCCTTCTCCGGATGAGCGCCTTCCGGGCCTTTCAAGGGCTTGAGGAGAAAACCCTGACCGTCCGGGTCTCTCCGGATCGCATGACGTTTGCGGTTCCGGATTACGATCCCGCCCGACCCCTGGTGATTGACCCCATCACGGCGATGATCACCGGGACCGACACGGTGGAGGTGAACGATGTGAAGGTGGCCCGGGACAGCAACAGCGTGTATGCCGCGGGCAGGGTGGTGAACCACACAAACGGCAGTTTCTCCGTGAATCCGGCGGTGTTTGGCTCCACCAACTCGGCCGCGTGCATCCCCGGCTGCCGGGACGCCTTTGTCACCCACCTGAGCGCGGACATGAGCGTGCATCTTCAGACCGTGATCCTCACAAGCCCCTTCAACGACGTGGCCCTGGACCTTGCGGTGGAGAGTTCCTTTGTGGCCGTGGCAGGCTGGACGGACCATTCGTCTGCTTTCTCGGTCAACCGAACGGTCTGGGGCACAACGGGCGGTCAGGACGCCTTTGTGGTGGTGATGGACTCCGCCCTCTCCCAGGTGCTCCACACCTTCATCGTGGCCACGCCGGACTCGGATCAGTTCCGGGCGGTGGGCTTTGACGAATTCGCCCATGTGTATGCCGGAGGCTTCACCCGGGACGGGGCGAACGTGCCCGTCTCCACCGCCCCCCACATCTACGGCACCCTGGGTGGGCGGGACGCCTTCGCGGTGAGCCTGTCCATGGATCCTGCGCCCACCCTGATGGCCTCCGCCGTGCTCGGGGGTCGGGCCACCAGCAACGAGGAGATTGAAGATCTGGTCAAAGAGCCCCAGGGAGGGATGCTCTATCTCACCGGCCAGACCACCGCGGACTCCGGTTTCGCCGGAGGGCCTTTCACGCCGGGATGGGGCTACAGCGGTCCTCTCGGCGGATATGATGCCTTTTTCGCGGGCCTTTCCCAGGATTTCACCTCCCTCTTCACCTGGGTGGAGGGCACGGCCGCCGATGAATACAGCCGCCGCGTGCTCCCCAATCCCGGCTGGAGCCGCCTGTTCTTTGCGGGATACACCGCAGACGGTGCCGCGTTCGCCGCGCTCCAGGCCTACGTCCACGGCCCGGCCCCCACGTCCTTCGGGGCCAGTTTTGTGATGATGACCTATCCCTCCCTCACCCCGGTGGATCGGGCCATCCTGACGGGAGCCAGCGGGAACGGCGCCACGGGACTGGTGGTGATGGGGGACCGCGTGGCGCTCGGAGGCAAGGTGTATGACCCCCAGACCTTCGCCCCGAGCCGCCAGATCTACGGCACCCTGGGGGGACCGGACGTGTATGTGAGCGTGCTGGACACCTCCCTGACGGTCCACCACGGCACGGCGGTCCTGGCCTCCTCCGGCTATGACCAGGCCAACGGCCTGGACCTCACCCCCCTCGGCTTTGTGCTCGGGGGCTATGCGGGCGGGCCGGTGAACTTTGCAGAGAACCCGCCGACGTATTTCTATGGCCCGGGCAACACGGGCCGGCAGGGGTTTGTTGCGCTGATCCCGGGATCGGAAGTGGCCGTGGCCGAAGGCCGTCGAAACACCCCGGCGGGTCTCCGGATCCAGGTTTCCGGACGCCGGGTCCGTCTGATCACCGCCCGGGCGGGATACCTCGCCCTGGAGGCGATGGATCTTGCCGGTCGGACCCGGCTGCTCCGCGTCATGGGCTTTGTGCCGGCGGGGGTGCACAACGTTACCCTGGGGCTTCCCCGGGGGCTGTATGTCCTGCGGGTCCGGAGCGGCGACCGGGTGGAGGGCCGGAAAGTGCTCATTCCCTGACCCCGATGGGGCAGGAGGGGGTTTTGCGGGCGGGGTTTCCCCGCCCGCGTTTCGTTCATTCCGGAAAACCGGCAGGGATACCGCTATTGAGCGGCTTCAGGCCGCCGATAGGCGGAGATCCAGCCCGATCCACCAGGTGGCATAGTCCTTGAACACGTCCAGATAGGGGGAAGGGGAGGAGGTGGACCTCATCCGGAACCCGGCCGGAAGGCGAAACTCCAGACCCGGCGTGAGGCGCAGGCCCGGTTCCACCTGCATCTCCAGCACGATGTCGTTCCGACCGTTCCGGGGGTCTCCCGGAGCCGCCGTATAGTCATAGCGCTCCACAAGTCCACGGACCTGGAGACTCAGGCGTGAGGAAACCAGCCACCGCACTGCTGCCCGACCGCCCCAGCGCCAGTGGGAGAAGTCTCCGCTGGCGGTGTCCGGATCCACCACCCGGCGCACCCGGAAGGCGAGGTGAAAGGGGCCTCCTGTGACGGGCACCTCTGTGCCCAGAAACACCGCGTTCAACCGGTCAAACGGCGGATTAAACCGGTAAGTCCCTCCTTCCAGCCGGATGCCCCAGGTCCTGCCCCGGACCCCCGCCCACAGCCGGATCACGCGCTGTTCCAGCAGGAGGTAGGTCCGGGGTCCTGCATAGGTGGGGCGCACCGGATAGCGCGGCACCCACATCAATCCTCCTTCCAGCAGACGGCGGCGGGCGGTGACCGTCAGGGCATAACGGGTGAGGTTCCGGTTCCGGAGATAGGCGGTCAGCCGGAGGTTTCCGGAAACCCGCCAGGTTTTTCCTCGCCGGAGGACGATGCCGGCCTGAAAGGTGAGCCGCTCATCCGTCAGACCGGCCACACCCGGATAGCGCCAGGGCGCAGTCCCCAGGGTGAAGGTGTCCCGGGCCTCCGGGGAGAACCGGTAGGGGTTGGCGTCGTAGGCCATGCCCACCCGGCCCCACCATTTCAGGTTGATCCGGGCTCCCGTGCGCTTCTTGCGGGATTTTCTTTTCTCCCGATAGGCTTTCACCAGCACCCTTCCGTGAACCGCACGGATTTCCAGCGTATGGCGTCCTTTCCCCACAGGCACCACCACCTCCCGGGCCCGGGTGACCGGTCTGCCCCCGTCATTGATCACCACCGCACGGGATCGGGGGAGATCCAGTTCCACCCGCCGGAGAAGCCGGCCGTCCCGCAGGATGTCCACCACCGCCCGGGCCCGCTTTTGGCCCCGTCTCAGGGGCAGGCGCAGAAGGATATGGGCCCGGTTGGGCCCTTTGAGGCGATAGTGAACGGACTGTCCGGCCTGGATCACGCTGTAGGTGTATTTTTTCCCGGAGCGGTGCTTCAGCACCACGGGAAAGCCTCCCCCCACCGGCGTGAGGCTTTTCCACCGCCGGATCCGCCAGCGATATACCCGGGCTTTCCCCTCAAGGGTGCCCACCCACACCCACCGCCCGGGCTCCAGCGCAAATCGTTTCACGTGCCGACCCGAAGGGAAATAGAGGCGCTGGAGGGTGTCCCCACCCCGCACCACGTAGAGGCTTCCCGGACGGGCCACCTCCAGCACCCATTTCAGACTCACCCGCCGGGAGGTGCGATACACCAGGGGCTGTTCCGGGGCCAGCACCAGGGCTTTGCCTCGCTCTGTGCGGGGACCCCGGACCTTTCGGGTGACATCCACCCAGGCTGCCTGGAGTTGTGCCGGAAGCACCAGCAACAGGAGCCACAACCATTTCTTTCCGCGCGTCATAGCATTTCCTCCGGTTCTTCTTCGTGTCGGGGGTTGGGCAGCATGCCGGTGAGGAATCCGTTGGCCGTGAGAAAGATCAGCAGCACATATCCCAGGAGCATGATCCCGTGAAGCCCCAGCGGATAGCGGGCTTCCACATACAGATCTCCCTGCCCTGGCGAAGCCAGCGCACCGGGCGCCACGGGAAGGCCCCACCGGCGGGCCAGGGTGGTGATCCGTTCCACGTGGAGGACGGGAATGCCGTGACGGAGCGCCCGAACGACCAGCCCTTCCACCGGAGGCTCTTCCATCCGGGTGAGCACCCGGGACGTGTTGAGCCCCGGATCCAGGAAATCTCCCACCTCCGAGA
>WFYF01000299.1 GCA_015490255.1 Caldifarciminota bacterium | reverse complement strand
CATTGAAGGGCAGATCGTTGAAACCCTTCTGCTCAACACCCTGAACTTCCAGACCATGATCGCCTCCAAGGCCGCCCGGGTGGTGCTGGCGGCGCAGGGACGGGGCGTGGTGGACTTCTCCCCTCGCCGGGATCACGGTGTGGACGCCGCCCTCAAGGTGGCCCGGGCGAGCTTTCTCGCCGGCTGCCTGGGCACCTCCTATGTCCACGCGGGAAGGGTGTTCGGCATCCCGGTCTTCGGCACCATGGCCCATGCCTATGTGATGGCCTTTCCCTCGGAACTGGACGCCTTTCTTTCTTTCGCCCGGGAATATCCTGCCCGACCCATCTTTCTGGTGGACACCTATGACGTCCGGCAGGGGGTGGAGAACACCATTCGGGCGGCGAAGATCCTGGCCGGGGAGGGCATCCGGGTGTTCGGCATCCGGATTGATTCCGGGGACCTCGTGGCCCTCTCCCGGATGGCCCGGTCCATGCTGGATGAGGCAGGACTCCATGAGGTAAAAATCCTCCTTTCGGGGGATCTGGACGAATACCGGATTGAAGAACTTCTCGTGCAGGGGGCGGCGGTGGACAGTTTCGGTGTGGGGACACGGATGGGCACGTCATCGGATGCCCCGTACCTCGGAGGGGTTTACAAGCTTGTGGAGTATGAGGGACAGCCCCGGGTGAAGCGCTCCCCGGGGAAGCAGACCCTGCCCGGGCGAAAACAGATCTTTCGCCAGGACGGTCGGGATGTGGTGGCCCTGGAAGGGGAGGACCTTCCCGGAAGGCCCCTGCTGCGTCCTGTGATGCGTCGGGGGGAAATCCTGCCTCTTCCTTCGCTTGCCGAGACCCGGGAGCGCACCCTCCAGCGTCTGCAGGACCTCCCGGAGCCCCTCCAGAAGCTGGACCCGGCAGAAGAACCGCTCTGGCCGGTGGAGGCCTCGCCGGGCGTTCAGAAACTGCTTTCCTCCCTCCCATGAACGTTCTGGAAGAGCGCTGGGTGCTGGTCCTCTCCGGAGGAGCCGCGAGAGGATTCGCCTTTGTGGGCGTGTTGAAAGCCCTGGAAGAGATGGACTTTCCCATCGGCGGGATTGTGGGATGCAGCGCGGGGGCGCTGGTGGGAGGATTGTATGCCGCGGGGGTATCTCCCGGGACGATGGAGAACGTTCTGGCCCGCATGGGGCCTCTGGACTGGGCAGGTATGTTCCGTCCCACGTTGCCCATTCAGGGACTGACCGACGGAAAGGCCGTGCTCCAGGTGTTGCGGGATCTGGTGGGCGGGAACCCCCTCATTGAAGATCTGCCTATCCCCTTTCGCGCGGTGGCCACAGACCTCCACACCGGTGAGGTGGTGGTGCTGGACCGGGGCCCCCTGCTGGAAGCCATCCGGGCTTCCATCGCCATTCCCGGCGTGTTCACGCCTCTCGTGCGCAACGGACGTTATCTCGTGGATGGTGGTCTGGTGGAACCCATCCCCATTCCGGCGGGCCGCCGGAGTTTCCGGGATCCCATCCTGGCTGTGAACGTGCTTTCCCCCCTGCCCCTGCGACATGTTTCCCCGGAAGATCCGCCGGTTCAAAAGGCCCCTTCCCTGCACCTGGTGGACATCCTGACACGCTCGTTCTATATGCTCCAGCGCAGGGTGGTGGGGGCCATCCTGGAAGAATTCCCCCCGGAGGTGCTCCTGGATCTGGAGGAGGTCCGGGAATACAGCACCGCCCAGTTTGATCGGGGTCTGGAAATCGCCCGGGCTGGATACGAGGCGGTGCAGCGGCGCCGGGAAGTTCTTGAGGAAGCGCGGAGAATGTGGTTCCTTCACCGGGTGCGGGCGCAGTTTCGGGGGGGATGAAGGTCCGGGTGTGGATCGGCCTGGGGGGGAATCTCCCCGGAACGCCGGAGGCCCTGGAGGCCGCCCGCCGGGAGCTCCGGAACTTCCTGATGGAACCGGTTTTTTCCTCTCTTCACCGCACACCCCCGTGGGGAAACCCCTTTCTTCCCCCTTTCTGGAATCAGGTGGCCTCCGGATCCACATACCGTTCGGTGCGGGAGGTGTTTGCCTTTCTTCAGGCGCTGGAGGTCCGGCTGGGGAGGAGGCGGAAAGGCCGGTGGGAAGCCCGGCTGCTGGATCTGGATCTCCTGCTCTATGGGGATCGGGTGATCCGCCACCCCGACCTTTATCTCCCTCACCCCTGGATCCCGGAGCGGCGTTTTGTGCTGGATCCTGCGCTGGAGCTGGGCAATCCCCTCCACCCCGAAACCGGCCAGACCTTCCGCTGGCACCGGAGGAA
>WFYF01000298.1 GCA_015490255.1 Caldifarciminota bacterium | reverse complement strand
GCACGAGGCGGTGCTGGAGGCCGGCGGGGCCACTGCGGCCGTCCTCGGCACCGGGGTGGATGTCCCCTATCCTTCAGAACACCGGCGCCTTTTCAACCGGATCGTGGAAGAGGGGGGCCTTCTGCTCTCCGAGTTCCCCCCCGGAACAGGTCCCCAGAAGGAGCATTTTCCCCGGAGAAACCGCCTGATCAGCGCCCTTTCCCGGGGGGTGCTTATCGTGGAGGCCCCGGAAGGCTCGGGTGCGCTGAACACCGCATCCTGGGCAGCAGAACAGGGAAAGGAGGTGTTCGTCCTCCCGGGACCGGTGCACTACCCCACCTTCGCGGGCAACCATCGCCTGCTCCGGGAAGGCGCCCGGCTGGTGGCTTCCCCGGAGGATCTTCTGGGGGATCTGGGGCTGGCGTCTGGCAGCGTCCGGCCTGTGCCTCCCCTGGAAGCCGAAGAAATGGCCTTGCTGTCGGCATGGCCGGTGGGAGAAGTGCGGCAGCTGGAGGACCTGTGCGAACATCTGGGGACTTCCCCGGCAGAGCTCCTTCCCGTGCTTCTGAACCTGGAGCTCAAGGGACGGGTGCGCCAGCTTCCGGGGAAGCGATTCGTTCGGGAGGTGTGATATGGCGGGAAAGGCTTTCGGAAAACTCTGGGACCTGGTGGTGCGTTTGCGGGCCCCGGACGGATGTCCCTGGGACCGGGCGCAGACGCTGCGGAGCATGAAGAAGGAACTCCTGGAAGAGGTGTATGAGCTTCTGGATGCGGTGGAGAGCGACGACCGGGCGCTGGAAGAAGAGCTGGGAGACGTGTTGCTCACCGTCACCATGATCCTGCGCATCGCCCAGGAAGAACGGGGGGTGGATCCGGAACGGGTAATGGAGGCCACGGTTCAGAAGATGATCCACCTCCACCCCCACGTGTTCGGAGAAGCCCGGGCCCGCACCGCAGAGGAGGTGCTCCGGCAGTGGGAACGCCTGCGCCGTCAGAGCGGGAAGAAGCGCCTGATGGAGATCCCCCGCACGCTGCCTGCCCTGCTCCGGGCGCAGAAACTGGGAGAACGGGCAGCCCGGGTGGGGTTTGACTGGCCGGGTCCGGAAGAGGCCTGGGAAAAAGTCAGGGAAGAAGTGAAGGAGGTGGAGCAGGCATCCGGAGAAAGACAGAAGGAAGAGCTGGGCGATCTCCTGTTCGCCCTTGCCCAGTGGGCCCGTCTCAGGGGCTGGACCGCAGAAGAGGTCCTCCAGAAAGCCTGTGACAAGTTCGCCACCCGGTTTGAGAGGATGCAAACCCTGGTGGAGCAGGCGGGAGAACGGCTGGAAGATATGAGCCTTTCCGAACTGGAGGCCTGGTGGCAGCGAAGCAAGGACGCACCGGACCGTCAAACGTCAAACTGAAGGCTTTCGGCAAATTCGTAAAAGGCTTCCCGTTCCAGCAGACCTTCCAGAGCCTTCTCCTCCAGCACCTCAAGGCCCACCGACAGGGGGGGACCGAAGGGATGGCCCAGAAGGGGAAGGGCCAGAACGAAGGCGAACAGTTCTTCCTCTTCCCGGATTTCGGCGATGAGCGTATCGGTGGCCAGCCGGGCCAGCAGGGCCCGGAGAATCCTCCACCTCATCCAAGCTTCACATCCAGCGTCCCCCCCGACTTCCCGGCCACCTCGTTGAGGTCCCGGAGGAGGGCTTCCAGATCCTTCACGCCGTATTTTTCGGCGTTCTCCCGAATGGTTCCCCAGATGGGTGCACCGCAGGAGATGGCGGGGATCCCGTGCCGGAAGAACACCGACACGGTGTCCGGATAGCGCACCACCACCTCCTCTATGGTCATGTCCGGCGTGATCCGCGTCTCGTCCATGGCCCTCCCCTACTCCCGATAGGTGCTGATCCCGAAAGGTTTGTAGAGGGGACAGAATCCGATGAGAGCGGTGAAAAGGGGCACGAGGCCCACGATCACCGCAACCCAGCGCCCACCACCCTCAAGGCCGAGAAATCCCCAGGCAATGAGGGCAATCCCGATGAGGGCGCGGACGATACGGTCCAGGCCACCCATGTTCTTCGTCATGGCGAACCTCCTGTTCGGGCCCCTTCAAGGGGCAGTTTCACCACCACGATGCCCCGGAAATCTCCTTCCCGGTATCCGCGGGCACGGTCGTGGGGATAGCGGAGGCGCAGAACGCTGTCCACCTCCGGGGCAAGTTTCTCTCCATGGCAGGCAAGGCAGAGCCCCCCAACCACGAGGGGCCGGGCATAGCGAAGGAAGGGCTTTCCGTTCAGCACCAGGGTGTCCACCCACTCCCGGGGAAGGGCACCCTCCCGGAAGCGGGCCTCCAGCAGCACGAGCAGGCTGTCCTCATCGGGGGTGGGGATGTCTGCCGGGTTGCGCCACTTCCGGCTCACCCGCCGGATATAGATTCCCCCGTGCTGGCGGGAAATCTGCTGGAGCAGGATCTGCGCCGTATCCCGGCAGACCGCGATGGCCCCTGCCGGTCCCCGGGCCGCCATTTCGGCCTTCAGGGTGGCTTTCAGCGCAGAAAGGAGTTCATCAGCAGCCTGCCGGGCCTGCTCGTGGGGAGAGAGGGCGATGAGCAGCCAGAGCACTGTCATTACGCCGCCTCCCGCTGTTTCACCACCTGGAGAAAAGCCTTCTCCGACTGGGCCCCCACCCAGGCGTGGCGAATGCGTCCCCTTTCCACATAGAGATAGGTCGGTGTGGCGAACACCCCCAGCTCCCGTGCAAGCCGCGCCCGCCGGGTGATGTCCACCTCCACCACAGGGATGTGTTCCCGGATCCGCCGGAGCAGAGGACGCTGGGCCGTGCACACCGCACAGGTGGGAGAATAGAGAAAGAGCAGGGCCCGCGGGGGAAGCCTCCGGGCGAAGGCTGGCGGCAGAGATTTGCCCTCCATCGCCCGGGCCCGAACGTGCTTGAAACGCTGAATGAACACCACACCCGCCGCCACCACGGCAAGAAACAGCACCATCGCCAGAACGCTGCTCATCCCGAACCTCCCTGAAGTTTGACAATTTCCTTCAACGTGCTTTGCACCGGCAGAGGCTCCTGCAGATCCCCCTCATGCACACCCACCACCCTTCCCTCGGGGTTCACCAGAAACACCTTGACATCGTGAGCAAAGGCGTAGCCCTGATGGCCCTCGTGTCCTGCCGTTTTCCTGTGAAGTTTTTTGAAGGAGAAGTTCAGCGCACGGGCAAGCTCCTGCAGGGGCAGGGGATCCAGCCGGCCGAAGAGGAGCATGCTGTCGGCCCGGAAACTCTCCGCATACGCCCGCAGACGGGATACACTGTCCCGTTCCGGATCAAAGGAAAGCAGGAGGAGACGCACCTCCTGTGCCGAAATCCCCCGCGCCCGGAGGCTGTCCCGCAGGTTCATGAACCGGCTTGCCGTGAGGGGGCACACGTCCGGACAGTGGGTGTAGATCCACCCCACCAGGACCCACTTTCCCCGGAAAGCGTCGGGGAAGGTGAGGGTATCCCTGGTGTGGATCACCACCGGAACCGCGGGCGGCTGGATTTCCGCCCGCTGGAAAACCCCACTCGCCGGCCGGCTGCAGGCAAAGAGGATCAGGGAGAGGAGGCCGGCACGGCGAGCTTGAACCCGGCCCGCGTCCACTGCAGGATACCCCCGCCGTTGAAAACGTGCCTGAACCCTTTCCCCTCAAGGACCTTCTTTGCCACCCCTGCCCGGCGCCCGCTCCGGCAATACACGATCACCGTGTCCTTTTCGGGATCCACCTTGAGGGAGTCCAGGAGCAGCGTATACCGGTCTTCCAGAATCTGAAGGGGCAGGAGCAGGTCCGTGCCTTCAATATATCCTGCCCGGTATTCCTGCGGCGTGCGCACATCCACCAGAACGAAATGGGCCTTCCCCTCTTTACGGGCCTGGAGGAGTTCGTTCAGCGCCTGAGGCGAAAGGTCCTGGGCCCACAGAGGCAGGGCCAGCCCCAGAGCCATCACCACCGCCATCGCGTTCTTCATGATGCACCTCCCGTTGTTCAGGTTTTGCCAGAGTGTACGCCCCTGAGATCAAACTGTCAATATTTGCGCAATGAAAGCAAAAACTGACCGACCGGAAAGGATGAAAGAACGTCATACTGTTTTTAATTTAAAAGACACAAGCGGCAAACCAAGGAGGGTTGACCATCCGGTTTCCGGGCCGTATATTATTTTCATGGTTCTTGAAGTGGTGGGTGGTGTGACGTTGGGATTCGTGGGCCTGGAGACCGCCCGCTATGCCCTCCACCGTGCCCGTCTGCGCAGGATTCCCCACCGGATCCACGTCAACGGAAGCCGGGGAAAGTCTTCGGTGACCCGTTTGATTGGTGGGGCGCTGGGAGCGGGACCCTTCCGGGTGGTGGTGAAAACCACCGGGACCGCGCCCCGATTCATCACACCGGATCTCCGGGAGATCCCCATCTTTCGGCCCGGCAGGCCCAACATCCTGGAGCAGGTTAAGGTGGTCCGGGAGGCGGCCCGGCTCGGGGCGGACGTGCTGGTGGCCGAATGCATGGCCATCACCCCCGAGTATATCCAGACGCTGGAGGACCGGATCATCCGGAGCACGGTGGGGGTGATCACCAACGTCCGGGAAGACCATCTGGATGTGATGGGGCCGACGGTGTATGACGTGGCGGTGCATCTGGCCCTGAGCTTGCCCCGGAACGGTGTGGCCTTCACCACCGAAGAGCGCTATTTTGACGTTCTGGCACGGGAAGCCCGCCGGCGGGGGACCGTGCTCCACCGGGTTTCTGTGGATGTGACCGACGCGGAGATGGCCCGGTTTCCCTACATTGAGCACGCGGAGAACGTCGCCCTGGCCCTGGCCGTGGCCCGGCACTTCGGGGTGGATCGGGAAAAGGCCCTGGAAGGTATGATCCGGTTCCCCCCGGATCCCGGCGTGCTCCGGGAGTGGGTGCTGGAACTGGGAGGGCACCGGGTGTGGTTCTTTGACGCCATGGCCGCCAACGATCCGGACTCCACCCTGAAGATCACCGAAATGGCCCGGAAGCGGCATCCGGGTTTGCCCCTCCTGGCCCTGCTGGTGCTGCGGCGGGACCGGCCCCAGCGAACCGAGGCCTTCGCCCGACTGTTAGGGGAGAGACTCATGGCCGAGGGGTATCTGGTGGTGGGGTCCCCCACCGCATATGTGGTTCGGGAACTCCAGCGCAAGGGTGTGCGGGGAAAGGTGGTGGCGCTGGAGGATCCGGAAGGCGATGCGGTGGTGGATGCCCTGAAAACCATGGTGGACGGGCCTTCCCTGGTGGTGGCGATGGGCAACCACGTGGGGCTGGGGGAGGCCATCGTGGCGTCTCTCTCCGCCCATCGGGTGGATCTCAAACAGGAGGTGTGATATGAGACGCGTGTGGAGTGTTCTCCTCCCCGTGCTGATGCTCATGGGAGGAGCGGTTCCGCCCCTGTGGGGCGGCAAACTCGTCCAGGTGGTGCAGGTGGATCAGCGGTTTCGCCGGGATGGACAGACCCTTACATCCGTGCTGGACCTGACCAACCGGAGTTTTACCATCACGTCAGCTTCACTTGTGGTGGCTTTTGACCGCGCTTTTCTTGATCAAATCCTTTTCACCCTGACTGCCCCTAACGGCGCCACATTCTTCCAGAGTCTTTCCGGAAACGCCACTTATTTCTTCACCCCCGGGAACTTCAACGGAAGCGTCGCTCGCGGACCGTGGCAGGCTACCGGTACCTACAACCAGACAGTGGGTGACGACCCCATCTGGACCTGGTGGGAGCTTGTTCTCACATACAATCCCGAGGTCCAGATC
>WFYF01000297.1 GCA_015490255.1 Caldifarciminota bacterium | reverse complement strand
GTGTGAAAAACGCACCGCCGTCATAGCCGGGGGTGCGGGTCACCCGACGGGGTTTGCCGGTGTACGGGGGATCCAGGATATAGATCTCCATGTCTCCTTCAAACGTGGATGTGAAGACCACCCGTCCGTCCGGGCCCACCGTGGCCTCCGCATCGTATCCCGGACTTGAGAAAAAGATACGGGTTTCTCCAGTTCGGATATTGGTGACATAGATGTCATAGTCGTAAAGCGGCCAGACATAGGCCTTGAGTTCGGGATCAAAACGTCCGCCGGGAAGGCACTCCGGACCGTGTTTTTCATGGGTGGAGGAATAGATCACCAGAGAGTCTCCGGGGAGGAAAAAGCTGCAGGTGGTTCGTCCCTTGCCGGTGGAAACGAGACGGGGTGCAGGGTTGTTCAGGTCTTCAATCACGAAAATCTGGTCGCAGGCGAAGTCCCCGCGCACGGACTGGAAGGTGAGCATCTTTCCATCAAAGGAAAAATACGCCTCGGCGTTGTCCCCTTCCCCGGTGAGGGCCCGCACGTTGGCCAGATGGACCTCCCCCATTTCCGCCACCAGCGCCAGAACCCAGAGCATCATGAGGTTTCTCCTTTTGCGGGATCTGGCGCAAAGTATAGGGGAGGGCACGCGCCCTTTCAAACCCCGCGCGTGCCCTCCAGGAACCTGCCTTCAGGGGATCACCACACGAACGGTGCGGGCTGCTTCTCTTCCCTCGGGCTTCAGGATATACACTCCCCGGGGAAGACGAAGGATTTCCGATGGGAGAAGGGCCCTGCGGAGGTGCAACCGTCCGGAAGAGGCCTCAAACACCGAGACGACGGCGGGTTCTCCTTCCAGACGGATTCCCCCCGGAACGGTCACAAATCGGAGTTTCCGGGTGCGGGGAGATTCCTGAACAGCCGTGACCTGGATGGGGACGGCAAGGGTATAAATGGCGTCACCGGAAGACAGACCGTTCCCGTTGGCCCCGTTGTATGCGATATACACCGTGACGTCCACGGGATTTGATGGGGCGATCCACCGGAATTCCCAGAAGGCGGAATCCGTCTGTCCCGCGAAGGTCCCCTGGGAGGTGTGCTTCACATAGACACGATTGTTCTGGGTGGAGGTCTGGGTCAGGGTCGCATCCAGGAGTTCAAAGGTCCCCACCGTCACGCCGGAAGGATCAAGGAGGGTGAGTTCAAACCCCCAGCGCTGGGCATCGGGGTCCGCGAGCTGCACCGTGAAAAGAAGCGTGTCTCCGGCATTCACGGGAATGGTGTAATAGAAGGAAGGCGTGCCGTCCTGAGTTCCGCTACTGTGACAGCCCAGCTGGCTGCACAGCCCCTCACCCGGGGCGCCGGTCACGCCGTCCGGCGGCCCGCTGGAATAGGCGATCAGCGTCAGCACGCTCAACCCCATCATCCCGAACCTCCTTTTTAAGGGCCCTCAGGGGGCCAGACTTTCAATCCAGCGCCGGATGAGATCAATCTCCTCCTGGGGAAGGGGGTCTCCGGAGGGTGGCATCCGGCTGCCGCACTTGGCCGGATCGTCGGTGATCTTGAGATACAGCATGGACTGTTGCGGGAATCCGGGGGCCACCCGCAGAAAGGCGGGGTCGCAGGTGGAGGGGACGTTGATCAGGTTCTGCTCTGCCTGCCCCTCCTCCAGGGAAAGCCCTCCATTGGTGCCGTGGCATCTCACACACCGGGCGTTGAAGATGGGCTGGATGCACCGGGCGAAGTCCACCTGGGTTTCACAGGTTTCGGGAAGCACCGGGGAAGTTTTCTGGCCGCAGGTCAGGACCAGAAGCCCGGTGAGCAGAGCCGCAACGCGGAGCCCTGACAACTTCATCGGTGCGGTCCTCCCATTACCATACGATGACAGCAACGGTCAGCAGGGTGGCTCCTGTGGCCACCAGGGCCGCGTTCCGATGAGCGTAATACCGGTCAAATTCCGGAAGTGTCCGGGCCTGAAACGCAAGCACGCCGGCCGTGACATACAGGGCGGTGGCCGTCCAGGAGAGGAGAGCGTGGAGATAATGCTTCCGCCGGCGCTGCTCCGGCTTCATGGAAAGCAGGTTCCAGGATCCCAGCAGGGTGTTGGCGCTGGCCAGGCCCACCACCGTATAACCCAGGGTCCGGTGGGCGGTCCGAAGCGTGCCGGACGGCCCCTGTCCTCCTTCATAGGCCGAAAGGGTTGCCCAGCCCAGCCCCACCTGAACCAGGCTGCCGGCAAGGAGGCCATACCCCAGAATCCGATGCAGGCGATAGGTGGCCGGATGGGGCCGGGCTTCTTCCCAGATGGGCGTGGGTGGAGGAGGCGGGGCCAGCCCCTGCAGGAGAAGAAGGGCCATCATGGCTGTTCCTCCTTTTCCACAAACCGGAGGGTTCCGGTGAGGTGGAGGGTGTCGTCTGCCCGGGAGACCAGCCCGCCGAGGAACCCCAGCCCCTTCACCCGGGGCGGGGAAAGCCCCAGCTGTGTGAACCGGGTGGCCACGGTCGCCCGGCCCTCCAGCGTATCCCCCCTGCGGACGAGCACCGCCGCGGGAATTTCAAACATCCGGGTGCAGTCCCGCACGGTGAGGGCGATCCGGATGGGGAAAGAGAGAGAGTCCTCCATGCCTGTGAGAAGGGGCTTCAGGGTTTCCGGATCTGCCCGAAGGGTGACCACGACGTAGGGATGTGCCCGGTATTCCAGAATTTCGGCCACATCCTGATCCCGCTGGAGATTGCCGGAAGAGAATCGGGCCACCGGAACGTGGAGGGTGCCCACCACCGCCGTGTCCGTCACCCGGACCACCCCCGAGACGTCCCGGTTGACCGCCCGGATTTCGTGGGGAATCAGACCGGCTGCACTCCGGACCACCGTCCAGTAGGCTGCCTCCCCGCCCGCCACCTGATAAACCTGGGCCATCAAGAGCAGAAGCATACCCCCACCCCCTTGTGCCGATTTCCGGGTCCAGCCTTCAGCGTACGGTTCCGGAGAGAGATTGTCAAGCCGCTCTCTCCTTGATGGTTCCTTCCCGCCGGGGTATAATGGGACCGGACGCACAAAACAGGAGGTTGTCCATGCGGCGTGCGATGACCACGGTGGCGATGGTGCTGGCCCTGGGGCTCCTGGGAGCCCAGGGGGCGTGCGGTCAGCAGGTGGACCTCACCCCTCTCCAGAACCAGATCGCCGACATCCAGAAACAGGTCCAGGATCTCTCCTCCCGGGTGGAAAAACTCTCCATGATGGGAGGAGAAGGTGGGGGGAAAATGGCCGACAGGATGATGGCCATGGACACCAAACCTCTGGAGGAAAAGATCTCCGCCCTTGAGAAAAAGGTCGGCAAACTGGAAAAAGACCTGAAGGCCCTCTCCACCAAAGTGGACCGGGTGGAGAAAGCAGTCAAGTCCCTGGCCCGATAAACAAGGAGGTGGGTGATGCGCTGGGCAAAACGTTTGCTTCCGGTGGCTGTGGTGGCACTGGCCTTCTGGGCCTGTCCCTCCCCGGATGAGACCGACGGGGATGTTCCCGGCATGCCGGAAAACCTGACGGCCACAAGCAACTCGGGAACGGACCTGGTCCTCTCCTGGAGTGCGGGAGCGGGTCCGGTGACCCCCGAGAGCTTTTTCATCTATTTTAACAACAACAAGATCGCCTCGGTGCCGGGCAACCAGACCACCTATACGGTGAACAACGGTGACATTGGAGAATATGGCGTGAGTGCCTGGGCGAACGGCAACGAGAGCGAGACAGCCAGGATCTCCACCATCCCGGTGGAAACCAGCAACCTCGTGGTGTACGAGCTCAACAGCACCGGCGGTCCCAGCGGGTTCTATGTGGACAGCAATCTCAAAGGCCAGACCATCAGCGTGTGCGACGCCAGCGCCCCCTCCCTGATGGACTTCTATTTCACGGATGACGCTGCCGGCGTGGACGTGGGTCTGGTGTATTTCAAGGGTGCGGCCCGTCTGCCCGCCGATGGTGGCAAAAGCCAGGTGGACGGCCAGTGTCCCTCGCCCCCTCCCAGCTCTGGATGGAAGACCGCCTATGTGAGCAAGGTCTCCAGCTTCAACGGCATCGCCGATCCCGGCAACAGCGAGGAGACGTCTGTCTTTTCCGGTCGGGGCGAGTTCGTGTTCAAGGTGAACGTGGGCGGCAACTGGCACTACGGCTATTTCGCCACGAACGCTCCGGATCCCTCTACGGAGAGCATCACCATCACGACCTTCAAGGTGTCGCCCAT